>CAZGRL010000042.1:0-25817 GCA_964528155.1 uncultured Anaerolineaceae bacterium | reverse complement strand
AGACATACCCCGCTCTCCGCCGCGGACGTAACGGGGGAAGTCGCATCCTAGATGGAGAGGGTGTGGGGCGGCAAACGTCATCTTCGCCCTGATTGGATTCGGCCGGATGGTGCCGGCGGCTGTGCTAGCTGGGCAGCGCTTGGCCGGCGACGGTTTGTCACCGAACTGTCACCTCCGGGGGACCATCCCCATCACCCACATCTGAGATGATGCCCTTGAAAGGAGCAAAGCCTCCTGCCATGCCGCCCAGCGGCATCATCTTATCGGAGGCTTTTCCATACGCCCGGGGGCCTAGGAGCGCAAAGCCACATCGGCCAGCCATGCTGCAGGCGGTGCACATGTAGGGCCATCGCTGCGATGCGCAAGATCTGGGTCCCCGGGCGCGTCGCTCCTACAAAATGGAAGAACAACCTCTCTGTCTGTGTGCGGCGCACTTTCGGTATGCACGCGGGCTCAGGGAGGTCACTCGGAGAGAAGCATGATACAGCTCCTTCTGGCGGCGTCGGCAATCGGATGTGCGATAGCGGCTATCCGCGCTGGTCGGCTCCTGGCGTCGGCGCTCTGGCTGGCCGGCGTGAGTGCGATCGTCGCGTTGAGCTTCGCGCTCATGGGCGCCACCCAAGTCGCCGTGATCGAACTCAGCGTGGGCGCAGGTCTTGTGACAGTGCTGTTCGTGTTTTCGATCGGCATCGCCGGCGATGAGGCGATCGATGCCCGCTCGGTGGTGCCGCGTCCGATCGCGCTCGTCCTGGTCCTGGCTGCATCTGCTCTGACCGCGATCTTCGTCTTGCCTGAAGTAGCCGAACGCAGCCCAACGGCCGAACCCGCCTTCGCAGAGGTGCTGTGGAACATGCGTGGAGCTGATGTGATGCTGCAGTTGGCTTTGATCTTCTCGGGAGTCGTCGGCGTGCTGAATCTGCTGACGGAAGGTGAGGCGCCGGCGCATCCTTCCATCATAGTCAGGGAAGTGTCGAAGGAAATGGCGGAGCTGACCGAGATGGCGCTCGAGGAGGAGAGGTGATGCGGGCAGAGCCGTTGACCTTTGTGCTGATCGGCGTGATCGGGCTGTTCGGGGTGGGGCTGTACGGACTGCTTGCCGTCCGCAACCTGATCAAAGTCATCGTCGCGCTGCAAATTCTGGCCAAGAGCGCGCTTCTGGCGCTTGTGGCTGCCGGCTCCGCTGGGGGCGTGGTGCAGTTGGGGCAGAGTATCGCCGTGACCCTGATCGTGGCCGACACCATCGTGGCAGTCGTCGGCCTGGCGCTCGCCGTTCAGGTCCGCCGGCGGACCGGGACTCTGGACGTGAGCGGGCTGTCGAGCCTGAAAGGATGAGCATGACGGCGACGTTGCTGGCACTCACGATCGGTCTGCCGTGGATCGGCGGATTGCTTGCCTGGTGGGCTGGAGACCGACGCCCCAGGCTTCTGCTCGGATCAGCAGGTGTTTTTTCGGCGGCGGGAGGCGTGGCCGCCGTTTTCCTCGTGCTCAACAGCGCGAGTGGCGTGGCGATTCGCATTCCCCTCGGCGGCGCGTTTGGAGACCTGACCTTCGTGGCGGACGGTCTGGGTGTCTTCCTGGCTGCGGTGGCCGATGTCGTGGGCTGCCTAGCGGTGATCTTCTCATTCGACTATATGCGCGGCGAGCAACAGCTCGGGCGCTACTACAGCCTCGTCCTGCTTTTCATCGGCGCCATGTCGGGATTGGTTCTGACAAGCAGCCTGCTCTTCCTGTTCTTCTTCTGGGAGATAACGGCCTTTTGCTCCTACGCCCTGATCTCTTTTCACAACGATGACCCGAAAGCTGTGGCCGGCGGGGTGAAGGCATTGATCATCACTTCCCTTGGCGGAGTGGGACTGTTGGCGGCCAGCCTGGCGATCCGTGCAAACACCGGAAGCTACGACATCGACCTCTTCCTGACACAGGCCGTATCGATCGCGCCGGCGACATTGTCCATCATCGGTTTCGGCGTGTTGGCGGCCGCCGCCGCCAAGTCGGCCCAGGTGCCGTTCCACACCTGGCTCCCGGATGCCATGGAAGCCCCAACCCCGATCAGCGCGCTGATCCACGCCGCGACCATGGTCAATGCCGGCGTGTACGTCCTGGCCCGCTTCTTCCCGGCGTTCGCCCCCATTCCCGGTTGGCAGACGGCCGTGGTGATCGTCGGCCTGGCTTCGGCGCTCCTCGCTGGATTGCTGGCTCTGGCGGGGTCGGACATCAAGCGTGTGCTGGCCTACTCCACGATCAGTCAGCTCGGCTACATGGTCTGCGCTATCGGTTTCGGCGGCGTGTTGGCAAGTCAGTTTCACCTGCTTAGCCACTCTCTTTTCAAGGCGCTGCTCTTCCTCGGCGCTGGCGCGGTCATCCACGCCAGCGGGACGCGCGACATGCGCCAGATGGGCGGCCTGCGAAAAGAAATGCCTCTTGTGCGAGTGGCTTTCCTCATCGGAGCGCTGGCTTTGGCTGGATTGCCGATCGTGAATGGCTTCTGGTCCAAAGAGGCGATCCTTGAGTCGGGTCTCGAATCAGGGCCGCTCTGGGGATACCTCGGATTGCTCGTCGGCGTGGGGTTGACTGCGCTATACACATTCCGCGCGTATTGGATGGTTTTCGAAGGACCTCCAGCCGCCGAGCGTCAGGTGCACGACGCGCCGCCGGCGATGCGGTTCTCGCTGGCGATGCTGGCGGCAGGATGCCTGACGAGTTGGCTCTTGGTCGGGCCGTTCAGCCGATTGCTGGCCGATACGCTTCCGTGGCACTCGCTGCATCCTGTCTCGACGCTGGAGTTCGTCCTCGAGGTCGTTCTACATCCAGCGACGGCACTGGCTCTATCGGTAGTGATCCTCGGACTGGCCGGATGGATGTTACGAAAGAGGCTTGCCGGCGTTCAGGCCGTGTTCGCTCGAGCCGCTGGAGTGACCTCCTCAGACTTCGGCTTCGAGCCGCTCAATCGGGCCATTGTCCGTACGACGTACGGAGCGGCGAGTTGGCTCAGGGGTGGCCAGACCGGACAACTCAACTGGAACATCGCCGGCATTGCCGGCGGGCTCACCCTCGTGCTTGCCGTTCTTCTGATCTGGGGATTGTGAGATGGCCGACGTTCTGACCTGGTTTCTACTGCTCCCGCTCGTTGGCTCGCCGATTGTCTACCTCGTCGGCAGGGTACTGCCGAGACGAGGATACATTCGGGTGCAGGATGCGGAGCCGTCCCCGTCGATTTCCCGATGGGCGGCCCTCCTCCTGTTCGCCGCCGAATGGATCCCGTTCGCCAGGATCGCGCGGGCGATCGCCCTCGGTGATCAGGACGCACTCCAACTCACCTGGCCAGGGACGAGCGCGACGACGTTCTCTCCTGTCCATCTGCGTTTCGATGGTCTGAGCCTGTTGCTCGCAGGGGTGGCGTTGCTTCTGGGGACGCTGGTGTGTGTGTTCTCGGCGCCCTACATGTCGCGCGAGTTCGGTCAAGAGAAGTACTACGCCATGCTCCTGGCGATGGTCGGGGCGATGATCGGGCTGGGGAGCGCCGCCGATCTATTCAACCTGTGGCTGTGGTTTGAGCTCATGGCCGTCACGTCGTACCTGCTTGTGGCGTTCTACCGTGGCCAGCCAGCTTCTCTCGAAGCCGGCGTCAAGTACCTGGTTCAAAGCGCTGTCGGTTCCGTGTTGGTACTGCTTGGGATTGCCCTTGTCCTCGGCCAGAGCGGAACGTTGGACCTGGAGTCGCTCCGGATTGCCGGCGCGATCACGCCTGCGCTGTTGGCGGCCGGCGCGTTGTTCATTATCGGCTTTGGAGTCAAAGCCGCTCTGGTACCCCTGCACACATGGTTGCCCGACGCGCATTCGCAGGCTCCGAGCGGGATCAGCGCCATGCTTTCTGGCATCGTGATCGAGGCCGGACTGATCGCGCTGTTGCGTGTGGTCACGGCGCTGACCGCGGCGCGCCTCTCATGGGGGGCAATTCTTCTCGCATTCGGCGCGCTCAACATGCTCGTCGGGAACCTGATGGCATTGCGCCAGTCGCAGGTCAAGCGACTGCTTGCCTATTCCAGCCTGAGCCACGTCGGATACATGCTGCTGGGGCTGGGTGTCGGGGTTTACCTCGGCGATGTCGCTTCTGCACAGGGCGGGTTCTTCCATCTGTTGAACCACGGAATGATGAAAGGCCTGGCCTTCCTTTCGGCTGGCGTGCTGCTGTACTGCCTGCACATCGCTGTGGGAGATCACGGCCCACTGGAGATATCCGACCTATCCGGCGCGGCGCGGCGCTATCCGCTGGCTGCATTGGCGCTGAGCCTGGCCGTATTGGGTCTCGGCGGTCTTCCGCCTTTGGCCGGCTTCATGTCGAAGTGGCAGATCTTCGTCGCCGGCTTCTCGACCCACAGGCCGATCATCGAAGCCCTGGTTGTGTTCGCCGCTCTGAACAGCGTACTGTCGCTTGCCTACTACGTGCCCCTGGTCAACGCTCTGTATCGTGGAAGGCCTTCGCCGACCATCGCCCATGGAAGCCCGATGCCGGCCTTGATGTCGGTTCCGCTGGGATTGCTTTCTGTGGCGATCGTTGCCGTCGGGGTGTGGCCGGGGCTCGTTGGATGGATCACGATGCCGGCTGGGCAGTCCCTTATCCAGGGGCTGATGGTGGCGGCGCGCTAGTCTGGAAGGTTGAGAGAGACAACGATGCAAATCCTGCTCACCCCACCGCTCGCCTTTCTGATCTACATGGCACTTGCCGGTCTGCTTGTGGGAATGGGGCGGCTGTTGGCCGGCCCCGCCCAGGCGAACCCGGCGAAGACGAGTACGTACGCCAGCGGCGAGGCAGCGCCGTCGGTGGCCGCGGCGCCGGGATATCAGCCGTTCTTTGTTGTTGCGCTGTTCTTCGCCGTGCTGCACCTGGGTGTCCTGATGTTGGCGACCGGCGCGCCATCAGGGTTGAGCGCCGTCTATCTCGCCGGGCTGGTTCTGGTGCTCGTGGTCCTGATCGTGTGACGAAGGTGGGGAGGGGAAGGCGCAGATTGACCGAGGAACACATGGCACAAGGGAATGGAAGCTCACCGCTAGACATCCTGCTGTCGCGTCTGAAGACATGGGCGCGCGTCAACTCGCCCTGGGTGGTGCACTTCAACACCGGGTCATGCAACGGATGCGACATCGAGATCCTGGCGACGTTGACCCCGCGCTACGACCTCGAGCGACTGGGCGTCTTGCTCAAGGGGAGCCCGCGGCATGCCGATGTTCTGCTGTGCACCGGAGCGGTGACACGTCAGGCACGGGATCGGCTCGAGCGTGTCTTCAACCAGATGCACGAGCCCAAGTTCGTCGTGGCAATTGGATCATGCGCCCTATCGGGCGGCGTCTTTCGCGGGTGTTACAACGTGATGGGTGGGATCGACAAAGTGATCCCGGTGAATGCCTACATCCCCGGCTGTCCCCCGCGCCCGGAAGCGATCATCGACGGTGTCGTCAAACTCCTGGGCAGCCTGCTCCCACCAAAGGTTGAGCCTGAGCAGCTTGCGGCTGAGGACAGCCCGATAACAGAAGGCGGGTCGTCATGAACACGGATGAGACGCTTGAGTTGGCGGAGAAGCTGGTCAGAGAATGGACTGTCGAGCGTGCCACGCCCGGGGTGGGGCGATTGGATCTCACTCTGGGGCTTCCGGACGATCTTCTCCCGGCTGTGGCGGCGCTGCGCGTGCAGCGGCTTGGCTATCTCTCGGCCATCACCGGCGTCGATCTCGGACCGGAAGCCGAACAAATGGAGGTCCTGTACCACTTCTGCACCGGCGAGGCCGTGGTGACCCTGCGGGTTCGGCTGCCGCGCGAGGGTGCGCGCGTACCCAGCCTGTGCGAGCTTATCCCCAGCGCCGGTCCGTTCGAGCGCGAGCTGCGCGAGATGTTCGGCATTAACGTCGACGGGCTTCCCAATCCCGACAAGCTGTACCTTCCGGACGACTGGCCCGAAAACGAGTACCCACTGCGGAAAGATTTTGAGCCGGAGGTCAAGTTGAAGGCGGCCGGGGAAGGAGGGCCATGATGGACGTGCGGGCTCCTGGTGAGCGTTTCGTCGTCCCGATCGGCCCGCAACACCCGGCGCTCAAAGAGCCGGAACACTTCGAGTTCACTGTCGATGGGGAGATCGTGACGGCAGCCTCTGTGCGGCTGGGATATGCACATCGAGGGATCGAGAAGGCGGTTGAGGGGCGCAACTGGATCCAGAATCTGTATCTTGTTGAACGCGTCTGCGGGATCTGTTCGCACATCCACGCCAGCGCGTTCGCCCTGGGCGCCGAAAGTCTGGCTGGTGTCACTGTGCCGCCGCGGGCCCAGGCCATCCGTCAGATCGTGGCCGAGCTCGAAAGGATCCACAGTCACTTGCTCTGGCTTGGGGTTGCCGCCCACGAAGCCGGTTTTGAGACGCTGTTCATGTACACCTGGCGCGACCGCGAGCGGGTGATGGACCTGCTCGAAGCGATCAGCGGGAACCGGGTCAACTACTCGGCCAATGTCCTGGGCGGCGTCAAGTTCGATATCGATGCGGCACAGTCCGATGAAATCCTCGTCGGGCTCGAATTCCTGGAAGGCCGGACGCACCACTATCTCGAAGTTGTCCGTACCGACGCTCTGTTCCTTCGCCGGACGAGCGGGATCGGGGTGATGACACGCAGACAGGCCGAAGTGCTGGGGGCGGTAGGGCCGACGGCCAGGGCTTCCGGCGTGCCGCGCGACATCCGGGTCGAAGCGCCATACATGGCCTACCGCGACTTTCCGGTGTTGATCGTGATGGATGCCGCCGGCGATCTCAAAGCGCGGGTCGAGGTGCGCATCCGAGAGCTCCTGGAGTCATATCGCGTGATCCGGGTAGTCTTGCGTGATCTGCCCCCGGGTGAATTGTCCACCCGCATGCCGCGGCGCGTGCCTGCAGGGGAGACGGTAGTTCGGGTCGAGGCGCCGCGCGGAGAGTTGTTCTACTTCATGAAGAGCAATGGAACCGATCAGCCGGAACGGGTCAAGATCCGGACCCCGAGCATCTGCAATATGGAGTCGGTGGTCAAGCTGGCGGTGGGTCATCAACTGGCCGACATGCCGATGATCCTGGCCGGGATCGACCCCTGTTTTTCGTGCAACGATCGAAGCCTGGTGATCCGCCGTTCAAGATCGGCGGCTGAGCTCTGGAGCTGGGAAGAGTTGCGCCGTCACGGCATCGAGGCTTACCGATGAGCGGCTTGCAGAGTCTCGGAACCATCCTTTTCTTCCCCGGCGGTCTCTTTCTGCTGGCAGCGGGTCTGATGTACGAGTGGGTCGACCGCAAGCTGGTGGCCCAATTGCAGAACCGGATCGGACCGCGCTGGTTTCAGCCATTCGCCGACATGCTCAAGCTGTTCGCAAAGGAGGAGATCATTCCTGATGGATCCCAGCCGGGGTTGTTCGTCTGGCTGCCGGTGGCCGGGCTTGCCGGCGTTTTGGCGGCGGCCCTCTATGTGCCGATCGTCGGCCTTCCGGTGTCCTACCGCTTCCCCGGTGATCTCATCGTCACGGCTTACCTCCTCAGCCTGCCGACACTCACCATTGGGCTTGCAGGCTCCAACACGAAAGATCGCTTCTCGCTTGTGGGAGCGACGCGAACGCTGACGCAACTTTTTTCGTATGAGGTTCCGTTCCTGCTCTCGCTCCTCGGACCGGCCTTCGTCGCGGGAAGCTGGGAGATCGGTGAGATCGCGGCATATGCATCTGGACGCTGGCTCCTTCTCACGCAGCCCATCGGTTTCATCCTGGCGCTGATCGGTCTCATGGGGAAGCTTGAACTGCCGCCGTTCGACGCACCGGAGGCGGAGACCGAGGTCGTCGCCGGCGCGCTCACGGAATACAGCGGGAGAGGCCTGGCGCTCTTCCACCTGGCGAAGGCTGCGGCTCTCGTCGTCGGACTGACTCTGATCGCGGCGTTCTACCTGGGTGGCCTGGGAGGACCGCTTGCCTTCATTCTAAAGACACTTGTGTTGCTCGGCGTTGTGGCGGGATTGCAGGCATTGCTGGCACGGCTTCGTATCGATCAGACCGTCGGATTATGGTGGAGGTACGGCGTGATCCTGGGTCTGGTGCAATGGCTTGTGATCATCGCAATGGAGATTGTGTGAGCATGAGAATAGGCGCCATGTTGGGTGATGTCATGCGATCCCTTGTACGCGCTCCGGTGACCGAGCGCTACCCCTTCGTGAAGAAGCCGGCCCCGGAACGCCTGCGCGGGCGGGTGATCTGGACGCAGGAAAAGTGCACAGGCTGTGGTCTGTGTGTGATGGATTGCCCGGCCGAGGCCATCGAGCTCACCGTGCTGGACAAGGCCAACAAGAAGTTCATCTTCACCTACCACGTGGATCGCTGCACCTTCTGCGCCCAATGCCGGGTTAGCTGCCGGCAAGGATGCATCGCGCTTTCCAGCGAAGATTGGGAATTGGCGGGGTTTGTCCGTGGACCGTATGCACTGCAGTACGGGGATGTGAGCGATGTGCCGGGGAGCGTGGCAGGTAGCGCTGTCGATCATGCTGCGGCACCTGTGCCGGCCTGAGCGGCCACCGATGATCTCGGTGGTCGGCATGGGCCAGGATCTGAGGGGCGACGATGGTTTGGGGCCGTGCGTGGCGCGACGTCTGCAGGATATGCTCGGGGCGAGCGATTCTGTGCTCGTCCTCGACGCCGGACCGGCACCGGAGAATTTCACCGGCGTCATCCGCAAGTTTGGCCCCGAGCTGGTCATTCTGGTCGACGCGGCCCAGATGGATGAAATCCCCGGGAGGATCCATTTGCTGGATCAGCGCGATTGCATTGGCCTGAGCGCCTCAACCCACACCCTGCCGCCTTCCGTTATCGCGGAGTACCTGACTCACGAGGTGGGCTGTGAAGTGGCTTTGCTCGGCATCCAGCCGGGCCAGACGTCGGTCGGTTCGGGGCTTTCGGAGGCGGTGCGCCGGTCGGTCGATCGGGCTGCATCGGGCATCGCCGAGACACTTGCTATGCATGAGATGGTACGTATGAGGGTGGCATGAGGAGATTCGCCGAAAGCCTGACTGCAGCGAGATCTTCTTGCCAGCGGTCGAGGCTGGTTCTCCGGGAGGTTGTGTAGATCAATGGCCAAGATACTGATCATCGACGACGATCCGGACATGGTGCTTGCGGCCCGGTTGTGCCTGGAGGCCGCCGGACACACCCTGATCTCCGCAGCCAATGGGAGGGAAGGGTTGCGTCGGCTGGAGGAGGTCGATCCCGATCTGATCATCCTCGATGTGATGATGGACACGTCGACGGAAGGCTTCCAGCTTGTGCTCAAACTCCGCAGCGCCGATCCCGGATCGCCTCTGGCCGCCTATGCCCAGATTCCGATCCTGCTGCTCACGGCCATCCACTCCACGACGGATGTGCGTTTCAAGCCGGACGATGACTACCTCACGGTGGATGCCTTCGTCGACAAACCGATCGATCCGGATCAGCTTGTCAAACAGGTCGACGCTCTCTTGGCCGAGAATTCCGCCAAGGCCGGACGCTGAGAAGGTGACTGGAACGGCGCGTGGATCATTGATCGATGAACTGAGCGCGCACGAGCGAGATCTCATCCGGTTGCGTTGGGGGGCCGGTCTGAGCCTGCTCCTGGCGACGCTGATCGGCGCGTTTGTGCTCGGTCTCACGCTCCCCGTCCTGGGCTTGATCGTCCTCGGTGCGCTCGTCACAGTCTCAAACGCAGGTCTTGGTTGGATAAGCAAATCAATGCCTGGATTGAGAAAGAGATCCATCCTCCTCGCGTTTAGCTTGTTCGACTGGGTCGTGTTGCTCGCCCTGATTCATCTCACCGGTGGAGTAGATAGCCCTGTGCTTCCTCTGGTCCTGGTGCAGGCCGTCCTGACATCGATCCTGATCCCGGGTTGGGTCACATACGCGTACGCGGGCATCGCATTCATCGGCGTCGCCTCGATCGCCGTTGCCGAAGCGATGGCCTGGCTTCCGCATCATGCCCTGCTGCCGGGCGTTGACCTCGGTCGGTATCAGAATCCCGCCTTTCTCACTTGTTCGTTGGGTTTGATGGCTTTGGCGATCGCCCTGACCGTGGTCCTTGTTGTGCCGTTCCTGACGGATTTGGAGACCAGGAGAAGGCAGGTTGAGTCGCTGTACCAGGCGACCTTCGACGTCTCGAGCAGCCTCGAACTGCCTCACGTGCTCAACCGTCTTGTTCAAGGGGCGACGACCGCGCTCGCCGCCAAGGGGGCGTCGATCCTGCTCCTTGACAAGGGAGGGACGCAACTCTCAATGACGGCCGCCTATGGCTTGAGCAAAGGTTTCCAGGAGAACGGCGGTGCCGACGTGCTCTGTGCCGGGAAAGAGCCCTGCGCGGCTCTCGAGCGGATCGAGATCGTGGACGATGTCCTGCTCGGATCGGATGATGGCGCCCGGGGCAGATATGCAGAAGAGGGCATTCGTGCCTTCCTCTCGGTTCCGCTGCAGGGCAGGCGCGGTCCACTGGGAGTTCTGCATATCTACGGAAGGCGTCCGAAGAGCTTCGGTCCCCAGGATGCCGAGTTTGGGACGGTGATCGCCAGGCAGGGGGCGACCGCCATCGAAAATGCCATGGCTTTCGAAGGTCTCCTGCATGCCGATGAGTTGAAATCACAGTTCGTGCGAGCCGTGACACACGAATTGCGTTCGCCGGTGGCGGCTTCCCAGAGCCTGCTGCGCGTGGTTCTTCGGCAAATTGGCGGGAGCTTGAACGATGTCCAACAAGACATCCTGGCCCGGCTGTCGGATCGTCTGGATTCGCTCCAATTGCTCATCGACGACCTGCTCGATCTGGCAGCGGGAAAGGTCGAGGGTTTTGAAGGCGAGCTGACGCCGATCTCTGTGGAGGCGTCGATCCTGGCTGCCATCGAACGGCTTCGCACCCAGGCGGCGGAGAAGAACCTCGTTCTATCGGTGAATACACTCCAGCGCGGCATGACTGTTGTCGGTAGCGAGCAAGGATTCGGCCGCATCTTCATCAACCTGATCGGGAATGCCATCAAGTACACGCCGGCCGGCGGCAGAGTGGCCGTACGAATGGAACGGCGCGGGGCCGAAGCCGTTGTGGCGGTCGAGGATACAGGTATGGGAATCCCCGATGTGGATTTCCCGCATCTGTTCGAAGAGTTCTACCGCGCCAGCAACGCCAAGGAAACGGGCATTCAAGGGACGGGGCTTGGGCTGGCGATCGTCAAGGACCTGGTTGAGAGATATGGTGGTCATGTGACCCTCCACAGCCGGGTCGGAGAAGGGACAACGGTGACCGTGACACTACCTTTGAGCGGAGGTCCGATCTCGGGTGTTCAGTGACAGGTGCGATGTTCGTGCCTTGGCGATCTCCCTTGCGTCGAGACGGCGGGCAGGCCGGTGAAAGACCGGGAAGAGGTGTGAGATGATGATCATCGACGATGCCATGGACCAGTGTCTGGTCTGTATCGGGTACACCTTCGAGCAAGACACGCCTCTTGGCCGGGACATCGCCCTGGGCAACTACATGCCCGGCGTTCGCCAGAAGGTCTGGTGGCGATGGTATCAGACCTATCTCGGATTGCGTACGCTCGTAGCGTACATCGGCCCGCGCCCCGTTGGTCACATCGAGTTCATGCCGATCGAGCATGCGCCGCGCGCCGTTGGCGGCGAACGGCTGATGATGATCAACTGCATCCTGGTGTCCAGAGAGTTCCGGGGGCGGGGAGTTGGGAGGGAATTGCTCAAGGCAGCCGAAGACGAGGCGAGAGTGAGGATGGACGGAATGGCCGTCGTGTGCTACGCGCACGAGGAGTGGCTGCCGTCATCCTTTTTCGAGCATATGGGCTTCCGCCCGGAGGCCGAGAAGGACGGGGAGCTGCTATTGACGAAATCGTTCACCCCGATTCGTTCGCCCCAGTTCCTCCCAGTTCATTACGATCCACAGCCGGTTCAAGGGCGTGTGCAGGTCGACTTCTTTCATTGTTCGCAGTGTCCGCTATCCGGCTGCTCGCTGCGCAAGATCAAACGTGCCGCCCGCGATCGGCCACTCCCGGTGGATGTGAGAGTGTTCGAGACTTGTGAACGGGCTGAGGTTGAGCGCTGGGGGATCGCCCGAGCCGTGTACGTCGACGGACAGCGTGTGGGGGGGCCGCCGTTCCTGTCAGATCGGGTCGTCGAGACGATGGAGGCGGCCGTCGACTCGCACGTGAAGGTTCCGGCCTGAGACGCGTCTTGGCTCAACCGCATCCCGTCCCCGGGTGGGGAGAATGTCTTCATGAATGGAGCGGCCGGCGAAGCCGGCCGCTCCATTCATGAAGACATGTGTCCAATGAGAGGGCGGTTGTTAGCCCGGCTCCTCCGGGTGTCGATGCCGCACCACGAGCACAGGCCGATGGGCGCGCTCGACGACGCGATCCATAATGCTGGTCACGAAGTAGCGATGCAGGCTCCGTGCAGCGTAGGTCGATCCCAAAGCCACCAAGTCGTACTCACCCGTGTGAATCTCATCCATGATCTGGTCGATCACCAGACCGTGTCGCAGACTGAGCATTGTCGGGACACCTCGATCCTGCAGCGCCTGGCGACCGGCCTTCAAGTAGCGAGATTGAGGCGTGTCCGTGGTCAACAACGCGCCCCAGTCATCGTCGATCCTGTTTGGGACCGGATAGTCCATCGTCGGTTTTGGGACGACGTATAGAAGCGTGACCTCGGCCCGCGTCGCCGGCGCGATCTGCCCCACAAGGCGGATGTTCTCCTCCGGGTACCACAGGTCACTGCTGCACAGCAGGATGCGCTGAACCGCAGATCGATCGGCCCCGACGACGAGCACTGGAACCGTCACGTCCTCGAGCACCCGCCGGGTTGATGGACCTCGAAGCCAGCGTCTCAAGCGATTGCCGCGCTGCAGCAATCCGACGACGACAATGTCATACTCGGCCGCCTGCGTCTGGGCGACGATCGCCCGCCGAGGGGACTCCGATCGAACGACCACGCTGCAGCCGAGGCCTGCGTCGGCCAGGCTCTGGCGGACTGCCTCCGAGGCCTGCGATGCGAGCCGTTTCCATGGTTGGCCGGCCGGTGCCTCAACGACCGTCACCTCGGCCTGAAGCGCGATCGCCAGCAGCGCCCCGAAGCTTGTCGCTGGATCACTGGCCGGTGTGCCGTCGGTACAGATCAGGAAGTTCAAAACCAGACTCCTAGCGGAACAGGAAGATGCCGACGACACCGGCGCCCAATAGGACGAGAGCAGCTGGCGCCTTGAACACCGAAATGAAGAGCAGGCTGACGAGGCCAAGCAGAATCGGCGCCCATCCCTGCCAGCCGCCCTCGCCGAATAACTGAAAAGCCGTGATCAAGAGGAGGGCGGCCAAAGCGGGCGCCAGGCCCTTCACGAACCCGCTGATCCAGGCCTCTCCGCGGAGACGGTTCAAGGCCGCTGCGACGCCGAGCATGATGATCGTGGGGGGAAGGATCGCCCCAACGCAGGCGATCAGGGCGCCGGCGACTCCACCGACTCGATACCCGACAAACATCGCCAATTGCAGCGCGTCCGATCCGGGCAACACGCTCGAGTATCCGACAGCCTCGACGAACTCCTCATGTGTCATCAACTTCCCGACGGCTTCGGTGTATAACAGCCCGACCGAGGCCGTCCCCGAGGTCGTCAGCAAATTGACCTTCAAGAAAGTGAGGAAGAGGGACACCCATTTGTCCATACCGCCTCCCGTCGTTCTCAGAAATCTCCTGCTAGATAAGCGCGCGTTCTCGCTTGCTGCGGCCGATTGAAAACTTGTTCGGCCGGACCGTGCTCGACGAGTTCGCCCATGTACATGAAGATCACATAGTCAGCCAGGCGTCGCGCCTGACGCAGGATGTGTGTGACAAGTACGATGCTGTAGTCGGCTTTGAGCTCGACCAGACGGCTCTCGATCCGCTGCGCCGAAAGCGGGTCGAGGGATGAAGTGACTTCATCACACAACAGCACCTCCGGCTCTACAGCCAGCCCGCGGGCAAGACACAACCGTTGCTGCTGTCCGATGGACAGCGATGAGGCCGGCTCGTTCAGACGGTCTTTGACCTCATCCCACAGTCCGGCGGCGCGAAGCTCCTTCTCGACGAGCGTGTCGATCTCTGGCCGTTTCGTCGTGCCATGCAGGCGCGGGCCGTAGGCGACGTTGTCGTAGATTGACATAGGCAATGGGAACGGACGCTGGGCGAGCAGGCCGACCCGCTTGCGGATCTCGGTGACGTCCACGTCTGAGTCGTAAACGTTCTGCCCGTCGAAGAGGATCTCTCCCCAAACCCGCACGCCTTCGGTGAGTTCCACCAACCTGCAGATGGAACGGAGAAGGGTCGTCTTCCCGCAACCGGATGGGCCGATAATGGCCGTCACCTGCCGAGACGGAATGTCCACGCTCACATTCCTCACGGCTTGCTGACTCCCGTAGGCGATGTTCAGCCCGCGGATCTGGATGACAGGGTCAGACATCGACCTCAACCATGCATGAGTCCTCGCGCTCAACGTACAACATGCTTCGTAAGTCGGCGCGTCAGCAAGCGCGTCGCCAGGCTGATCGCAAGGACGATCCCGGTCAGGATCAGAGCGGAAGCATAGGCGCGCTGTTGAACCTGAGGGACCGGCGTTCCCAGTTGAAAGAAGACCGCCAGCGGAAGCGAGGCGACCGGCCGCAGGAGCGAGCTGGGCAAACGGTCGGTGTAGCCGGCTGTGAACAGAACTGATGCCGCATCACCGATGCCTCGGCCCAATCCCAGTAGCAGGGCCGTCATGAGCCCCGGTAGAGTCTGACGAAGCATGACTTTGACGGCGGTCTCCAGACCGGTCGAACCGACGGCATACGAGGCGTCCTTGAGCTCCGCCGGCACCATGGTCATGACTTCGTCCATGGCCCGGACCATGATGGGAAGCTCCAGCAGGGTCAAGACGATCATGCCTCCCAGGAGCGAAGCCCGAAGTCCCAACAAGAGCATCAGCGTGAACCCGAAGGCACCGTAGACGATCGAGGGGACACCCCACAACACGTCAAAGGAAAGCCTGGCCAAATTGACCCACCGCGAATTGGTCGCGAAAGCGTGGAAATACAGCACGACCGTCAATCCCATGCCGAAGCTCAGCACGGTCGCGCCTCCAGCGAGAGCGATCGATCCCGTTATGGCATTGAGGATTCCGCCCTCCTTGCCGAGGTAATAACCCCCCTGTGGGACTTGCGTCAGCATCGCCAGGTTGAGCGCCGGGAGTCCACGGATCAGAACGGTCGCAAGAATGGCGAACAGGCTTCCGACGACGATAGTGAACGATCCGATCATCAGGGCCTGGAAGAAACGCTCTTCCGCGTGTTTTCTGCGCATGCTTGGTCAGGCCGCCCGTCTGACCGCTCGAAGCAACATAATTCGGGCGCCCAGAGTGAAGACGAGCACAACGAGCAACAATACAAGCGCCGCCGCCAGCAGCGCGGCGTCATACAACGGCACAGACATCATTTCTCCATAGTTGTTAGCGATCAAGGCCGAAAGCGGGTAACCGGCGTCGAACACCGAACGCGGGATCTGTGGGACGTTGCCGACGACCATCATCACCGCCATCGTCTCACCAAACGCGCGCGAGAAACCGAGAACGACGGCGGCGATCACGCCGGGCGCGGCTCGGCGCAGGACGACGCCCTTGACCATCTGCCAGCGCGTGGCGCCCAGCGCCAGAGACGCCTGGCGCATTCCCTCGGGGACAGAGCGGATGACTTCTTCGGTGGTGGATATGATCACCGGGAACACCATGACCGCCAACACCACGCCGCCGGCGAGCACGCTGTAGCCCGTGGCGTTACCGACTTGCAAGAGAGGCACGCCGGCGAGCCGGCTACCGAAACGAGGTACGATGACGTCTCGGATGATCGGGACCACGGTCAGGATGCCCCAAAGGCCGTATACGACGGACGGGATACCGGCCAGCAAGTCGACGAGCGGCTTGACTGATTCGCGCAGTCGCCGGGGGGCATACTCGGCCATGAAGATCGCAGTGAGCAAGCACACCGGAACCGCCATAACCATCGCCAGCATGGTCACCCACACCGTGCCGACGATGAAGGGCAAGAAACCGAAAGCGCCGCGCAGCGGCCGCCATTCGAGAGATGTGAGCAGCCGATGCAGCGGCGTGATGTCAAGCAGCGGTCGGGCTCGCAGAAATAGCGCCAGAAGGATGACGGGTGCCAGCGCGGCGCACAGGGCCGTGAGCGATGAGCTCGAAGTACGAGCGATTCGGTCCTTGAGGTGACGCAGGGCGAGCTTGCTCAACGGCCTACTCGAGCTTTTTCAGCTCGCCTTGCACCTGAGCCTCGGTCAGGGGGATATAGCCGGTTTCTTGCGTGAAAGCCTGGCCGTCGCTCAACACCCAGCGGATGAATTCCAAAGCGAGCCCGCTGGGTTTGCCCTGCGTCACCAAATTGAGACCGCGCGCAGGCGGTGAGGGGTAGCGACCGTCGGCGATCGCCGCCATCACGTCGGCCTTGGTGGTGTAAAAGGCCTCGGGTTCGGATATCTGCCCGTCGCCATCCAGGTCGATGGGGATGACCGCCAGTCCGCTGACCGGCGCGCCGGTGTCGGCGTCGAAGGCGAAGTTGAGGTTGTTATAGCCGATCCCCAACGGATCCTGGGCGACGGCCTCAGCCAGACCGGGATCGCCGTACACGGCAACGCCGCCCAGATCCTCCTGGCGGAGATCCCCAAGAAATGCAGCCCACGTTTCGCCCGCGCCGCAGGCATCCGAGCGCGTATATACATGTATCGAGTCGGTGATACTCACATCATCGACGAGCTCACCCCAGGTCGTGAACTTGCCGGTCCAGATGGACTTGAAGGCGGTCGCGCTCAACCCTTTCCCCTGGAGCAGATCCTGGTAAGGATTGGCCTCGTTCGCCGTGGCGACAACGGCATCCTCTGTTACCGTCACCCAGAAAGCTCCCTGGTCGATCTCCTCCGGATAGACGGTGCGTGACACCATGCCGATGTCGACTGCGCCACTGAGCGCGTCTGCCATACCTTTTCCGGCACCGCCGGCGGAGATATCGAACGTCACGCCGGGGTGCAGCTTGCCGAATTCCTCCCCCCAACGCAGGACCATTGGATAAAGCGCCCAGGCGCCCGAAATGGTGAGCGTGCCGCTCAACTCGCCGCCGCCGGCAGGGCTCACGGAGCCGCTGCACCCGGTGAAGAGCAGGCTCAGCGCCATCGATCCGGCAAGTAGCGCGCCCGAGACACGCGTCGCTGACTTCCCAGACCTTCTGGCCGCGACAGGATTACTCCGACCGGAGCCGTGCATGCCTCATCCTCCTCGGACGGCCGAACCGTTCACCCAAGGTGCGGCGGCCGTCTTCTGTGGTCCGCCCCTATTCTCCGGGACCGACAGCCGGTTGCCCTTCACATCCGCTTCCATCCGCGCCTCGAGCGCTCGGCGTCAACCGAAACACACGCCGTTGGAATGGATCCAGAAGGAGTCCATATTGTTTTGTGAGATGTCGGTGGGAGAGGCCATCATCACAGGGGCGGCCTGTGGAGGAGGCCCGGCGGTCGCGTACTTGCTCTCGGAGCTGGGATCAGGCACGCGCACTCCCTCGGTTGAATCTTCCCACAACTGGGGCGGGCAGGACCAGAACTTTACGCGTGGAACCGGGCGCCGAAGATCACCAGCTGCTGAGCTGGCACTTCGCTGCGTCGAGAATTCGGGGCTAATGCATCCACAACATCCCAAACCTGCGAGAGCGGGCAGTTGTCGGCGTGATTCAGGCGAGGCGCCAGGGATATGCGAGAGACCGCGGTGGAGAAAGATCCTGAGCCTCCCCGGGGAGGGCAGGCGGCGCAAGGGGGGTGCTACAGGCAAGATGTGAAGATGGTGATGACCACCGTAAGCGAACGTGGCCTACTCAAAGCTTATGCGTGGGTTGAGCAGGGCGTACACAATGTCCGCCGCAAGGTTGGACAGGGCATACGTAACAACCGCCACCATGGCGATGGCCTGGATGACCGGCAGGTCGCTCCGGCTGACGGCGAATACCAGCAGGCTTCCCAGCCCCGGGTAATTGAAGACTGCCTCAATCACGATCAATCCGCTCAGCAACCAACCGAAGCTGATGGCGATGACGGTGACGGTCGGTGTGAGCGCATTGCGCAAGATGTGATGCAGGACGACCGCGCCGCGTGGCAGTCCATTCAGCGCGGCGGTACGGACGTAGGCCTTGCCCGCCTCCTCGATCACCTGAGCGCGCGTGAGTCTGGTGATGTATCCGGCGAGGACGAGCGTTGCCGTGAACGCCGGCAGAACGAGCTGAGACAGCGCCGAGAACGGGCCCCCGCCTCCGGCAAGGCTCGATGATGCCGGGAGGATGTGCAGGCTGAGGGCAAGAACCTGGATCAGGATCAACCCGGTGACGAATTCGGGCAGGCCGACGAGGGCCAGCGCTCCAACGCTGACGGCGTTGTCGATCCATGAGTCCTCCCTGAGGGCAGCCAGAACGCCGAGGCCGACGGATAGGGGGACCGCAATCAGCAGAGCGATCACTGCCAGGACCAGGGAGTTGAAGGCTCGACGAGCGACCAACGGAAGCACGGGCGAGCCCAGGCTGAAGGAGTCCCCCCATGAGCCGCGCACGAAATCGGCCAGCCAGTTCAGGTAGCGGACCGGCGTAGGCATGTCCAATCCGAGCCGCTGACGGAGTTGTTCGACCGCGGCCTGACCGGCCTCACGTCCGAGGATCACCCGGGCCACGTCGCCCGGAAGCAACTGAACCACGGCAAAGATCACAATCGAAGTGAGGAATACGGTCAAGGCGAGGAAACCGATCCGGCGAAGGACGTAGCGCGACATATCCTTCAATCCACCCCTTCGACCAGGCCGCTGAAGCCGAAAGCCCGTCGCTGCGACGCCCGCAACTCGTCCACGGGAATGTGACACAAGATCATCCCGTCCGATTCCGTCCGCTGTTCGGGAGGCGTCTGTGTACGGCAGACCTCACCCACGAATCTCGGACAACGCGTGTGAAACGGACACCCTGACGGCGTATCAACGGGGCTTGGCGTCTCTCCCTCCAGCCGGACTCGCTCCTGACGGGCCTGCGGATCGATGAGGGGGATGGCAGACAGGAGGGCCTCGGTGTAGGGGTGATAGGGAGGGTCGAAGATCTCCCCGGCCGGCGTCAATTGCATCAACGATCCAAGGTAGATGACGGCGACCATGTCGGAAACGAAACCCACAACTGCCAGGTCATGCGAGATGAAGAGCAGACTGCCGTTTCGCTCCACTTGCAGCTCGTCGAGCAGGTTGAGCACGACGGCCTGGACGGATACGTCGAGTGAGGATACCGGTTCGTCGGCCACGAGCAGATCAGGCTTCGAGGCGATCGCCCGAGCGACCGCCACCCGCTGTCTCTCCCCACCGCTCAGCTGGCCCGGGAGTTTACCCACTGTTTCCGGAGGCAGACGAACGGATTCGATCAAGGCCTTCACACGGGACGACACTTCCCGGCGAGGCAGACTGCCGACGCGGACAAGGGTGCGCGACAGCATGGCACCCACAGTCATGGTCGGGATCAGGGATTCATCGACATCTTGAAAGATCATCTGCATCCGGGAGAGGGTCGTGCGATCGCGGCCGGATATGCTGCGCGGCAGGGGCCGGTCCATCAGCCGGATGTCTCCGGCGGTCCTATCTACCAACCCCATGATCGTCGAAGCCAGGGTGGTCTTCCCGCTGCCGCTTTCGCCCACCAATCCCAGGGCGCGGCCCCGCTGGACCGACAGGCTGACTCCGTTGAGGGCTCGGAGCCGCAGCTTCGGCCGGCGAGCGATGATGTCCGCGACGGATCGCCGCACCGGGAAATCGACCTCGACGTCATGCACAGTCAGGGTGTCAGGAGACGCGATGGCCAACCTGCCTCGATCGATGAACCGGCGCGCTGGCTGACGAGCGTCGGCGGAGCCGTCTCGAATCTCCGCCCAGCGATGGCAGCGCGCCAGGTGTCCTGCGGCGCTATCAAACATATCGGGATGCTGATTGCAGATGTCAAGGGCCAGGGGGCAGCGCGGCATGAAGACGCAACCGCTCGGACGGTCGGCCGGGGAAGGCGGCAGGCCGGCGATGGCCCTCAAGGAGATGCGGCGCTTGTTCTGCCCCAAGCGCGGGACACTGTCGAGAAGGCCCTGCGTGTATGGATGCAAAGGGCGCCGGTACAACTCGACTGCAGGTGCATCTTCCATCAGCTCGCCTGCGTAGAGTACGGCCACGCGATCGCAAATCTGGGCAACCACGGCCAGGTTGTGGCTAACATAGAGAACGGCTGTGTCCTTCTGGTGGATCAGCTCGCCGATCAGGTCCAGTATGCCGGCTTGCGTAGTGGCGTCCAATCCGGTGGTTGGCTCGTCCATCACCAGGAGACTTGGCTCCCGGCTGATCGCCATGGCGATCAGCACGCGTTGTTTCATCCCTCCACTGATCTGATGGGGATAGCTCAGGGCGACGCGGGCCGGATCCGGCAGGCGCACGTCCTCAAGGAGATCGAGGACCCGCCGGCGTGCCTCATGCTGGTCGATGCCGCTTCGGACCAACACCTCCCGGAGCTGATCCCCGACGCGGAGAGAAGGGTTCAACGAGGCATGGGGATCCTGCGGGACGTAGCCGATTTGCCGTCCCCATACCTGTCTCATCGCCCGGTCGTTGAATCGGAGCAAGTCCTGGCCGTCGAAGAGGATCTGCCCTTTGCGCACGACGGCCGACCCCGGCAAGTAGTTCAGGACGGCAAGAGCCAGGGTGGACTTGCCCGATCCGCTTTCGCCGACGAGACCGTATGTCTGACCGGACTCGATGGAGAGGCTGACATCGCGCACGACATCGAGGGTTCCTGCCGTGTTTCTGTAGCCGACCGTCAGGTTGTCGATGGCCAGAAGAGGTCCAGGCGATCGTCCGGCGGCGCTCACCGCTCGTACTCCAACTGTGTCTGGCTGATCCTTTTCAACCCATCGGCGAACAGGTTCACACCGACGACCACGGCGGCGATGGCGCCGGCGGGGAAGTACAGCGCCCACGGCGCAGAGGTTGCCAGCTCGCGCGCGTCGCTGACCATCATTCCCCAGTTGGCACTGGGGGGTTGGAAGCCGATGCCGAGGAATCCGAGGGAGGCGATCAGGAAGATGGCGTATGAGAATCTCAGCGCGCTCTCGACGGCTAGCGCCGGGTAAGTCGCGGGAAGGATGGCGCGCATCAGGATCCACACCAGGCTCTCACCCTGAAGTCTGGCGGCTCGCACGTATGCCAGATCCTTCACGGGCAGCACGACGCTGCGGACAACCCGGGCGACGATCGGTGTGTACACCACGACGAGCACGATCATCACGCTCTGGCTTGACGAAGACAGGGAACCCAGCAAGAGGAGCGCCAGCAACATAGCCGGAATTGAGAGCAAGCTGTCGAACACGCGCATGATCACTTCGTCCCACATGCCCCCTTTGTAGCCGCTGAACAGGCCGATGGTCGTTCCGAGTAGGACCGAGAGCAGGGTGCCGAGACCGGCTATAACGAGAATGTCGGCCGCGCCGAAAAGCACCCGGCTGAATACGTCCCGACCGAGCTGATCGGTGCCAAACCAGTGTGCCGGTGTCGGTGGTTGTAGTACCCCGCCGGAGATCTGCTGGTTCAAACCATATGGGGCGAGCGAGGGGCCGAGAAGCGCGATGAGGATGAATACCACCGCGACGGATGTGCCGATAGCGGAGGCTCGTCGATTGTAGAGGCTGATCAGCGTCCGGAGAAGAAGGGGACGGCCTGCACGGGGCGCCGGAATCGCCGAGCTCGTCAGGGCGCGATGCATAGATCGTTCAAGAGTTGAGGCTCACGATTCGGAAATCCGTCCTCCCCGGGAACGGTTTCAGTTCCAACCCGTGCAGATTCTCGCTGGTGGCGGCGAACTGCGCGAAGAAGTACGGCACGATCAGCGGCCCTCTCTCGGTCAGAATGCGCTGGATATCCCGGTAGGCGGCGATGCGGTTCGGCTCGCTCAATGTAGTGCCGGCGATGTCAGCCAGTCGGTCAAACTCAGGATCGCAGAAGTGCGATTCATTCCATTTGGCGCCACAGACGAGCATCACATCCAGGTAAAACTGTGGATACGGTCGATGCGCCCAGCCTGTTATCCCCAGGTTGACATCAAGCCATTTGCCTTCGCCGTAGTACACGCTCTCCGGGACCAGTTGTAGCGCGACGTCGATCCCGGCCTCGGCCCATTGGGCCTTGAGGGCCGCCCCCAGATCGGGGAAGTTCCCTGTGTTGAGCATGTACATATCGAGCTTGAGTCCGTCAGAGTAGCCGGCCTGCTCCAGCAGATCGCGCGCGGCTTGCGGATCGCGCGCCGGAGGGGTGATGTCGGGAGCGTAGTAGTCGGCGTAGAGTGAGCCGATCGGGCTGCTGCCGCCGACGCTTCCATAGCCGCGTTGGACGACGTCGAACAAGGCCTGGCGATCGGTCGCCAGGTTAAGAGCCCGGATGACGCGCGGGTCGTCGCCCGGGCTCTGGTCCATGCGTAACCGCACCGCGACGAACGCGTTCGTCTTGACGATCTGGGTTTGAACGCCGGCCGCCTGACGCAGGTTGTCATATTGCGGGGTCGACAAGCCCATGATGAAGTCGAGCTGGCCACCTTGAAGCGCTTCCACGGCAGAAGAGATATCGGAGAAGAAGGTGACCTGTAAGCCGTCAACGTCTGGGGCTCCCTGGAAGTAGTCCGGATTGGCTTCCATCGTCATTCGATCCGGTGGGACGTATTCGACCACCCTGAACGGCCCGGTCCCATTGAAACCTGTGCTCGGATCCGCCGTGCCGGCGTCGAGGACCAAGGCATGGTTGTCAGCCAGGTCGAAAAGGAAGAATGGGTTGGTTTTCGCCAGGGTGAACACCACCTGATCGTCACCGGCGGTGCGGATATCCGTGATTCCGGAGTACAGGTCCGCCGTCGGGTAGCCCGAGGCCGGGTCGCGCAACCGGTCGAAGGTCCAAACCACATCTTCGGCAGTGAAAGGCGACCCATCGTGGAAGCTCACCCCTCGGGCGAGATCGAATGTGTAGGTCAGACCGTCAGGGCTGATGTCCCAGCCTGTCGCAAGACGGGGTACGATCCGATTCTGCGCGTCGATGTCCACCAGGTAGTCATAGACCTGATTGGCGATCAGGACTTCGCTGTCGGACGAGATCAAAGCCGGATCCGTCTGGGCGATCTGTTGGATTCCGAGGCGGACGATGCCGCGTTCTTGCCCTGTTGCGGATGTTTGGGTCGCTTGAGACGCGCAGGAGATGACGGCCATCGTTCCGATCGCCATGGTGGCGATCTTGACGATTACCTGGAAATAGGCGGGAGATCGACGTCGATGTTTCACTCGGGTCTCTCCTTCACCGGCCGGCGGCGTATTCAGTAATGGGGTGGGGGATTCGACGCGGTCGCACGCCCGCTTCACAACGCGCTAGATCGTTGCACGAGAATTATAGCGCCGGACGTCCTGCCGCGGGTAGATCTTGATGAGGCGAAGGTGGCATAGGCAGGCGTTGCGACCTTTTCTTTCCATTCTCACAAAGTCGCGGTCGGCCGATTGCCGGGGGAGCAGGACGCGGGGATGCGGCGTCCCGTTTCTCGATGCGCCATCCGCCCGGCGTGTGACACGTGGAGCATCGGGTGGTCGTTTCCGCCGGGCGGGGATCGGTGAAGGCACTGCTCCGTGCCTGAGTACACCATGAGAGATCCTTCGTGGAGCATTGTGTCATGGTGTACAATCATGTGGATTGCCGCCGCCCACTAGGGCGCTTGAACAAGGCAATCTGGCCTCTGGGCCCGTATTCCAGCAGACGCCCTTCGCGGGCGGAACAGATCGAAGCGGTGTTGTTCGGGGGGGCAGACCGGTGCCCGGCGCACTGGCCAGTCGCCTCGGGTCGCGGGTGGAACTCGCCGGAGGGCCGCCCGCCTGACAACGGCCTGCCAAACCCCCATCATAGCTTCGACTGTTCGCTCGGATCCCGAACCGCCTGGGCTGGTTCCGGCCCCTGGACGCGGGGCCGGCGTCGGCAGCGGACCCAACGACCAGGATCTTGCATCCCCAGGCCTGGATGCGGAGGTGCCCTCGATGAGCTCGCCTGAAACAGCAGGTGCCCTCTGGCCCCTGGCGGTGTACGCCGCCGCTGTAGTTTTTGTTGCGGCCTCGATGGTCGGCCTCGGATACATCCTCGGTGAACGCCATCGCGAGCGCGAGACGGGAGAGCCCTACGAGTCGGGTATCCTCCCCACCGGGACGGCCAGGATCCGCCTCTCTGTCAAGTACTACATGGTTGCCATGTTCTTCGTCGTCTTCGACCTGGAGGCGGCCTTCATCCTGGCCTGGGCGGTCGGGGCGCGCCAGCTCGGCTGGCCTGGGTACATCGAAGTTGTCGTGTTCATCGTCGTGCTCCTGGCCGGCTTGGCTTACTTGTGGCGCGAGGGCGCACTGGACTGGAGCCCGAGGAAGTCGCGCGGGTTGAAAGACTGAAGCGGAGATATATGCCGCCTATGAACCGCCTCGTGGACAGAAAGAGGTTGTGTTTGGGAGTAAGACGATGAAGTGGTGGTTGAGCACAGCAAGCGAAGAAACGCCGATCGCCGGGGGAGGCGCATCGCTCGAGACGATCCTTCAGCGCGTGCTGGTACTGACGCGCGTGCAGGACATCCTGGCCTGGGGTCGCAAATATTCGATCTGGCCGTTCAACTTTGGACTTTCATGCTGTTTCGTCGAGATGGCCACAAGTATCACCAGCCGCTACGACATCGCCCGGTTCGGCGCGGAGGTCATTCGTGGCACGCCTCGCGAAGCCGACGTCATGGTCATCGCCGGCACAGTGTTCATGAAGATGGCGCCGATCATTCGCCGGTTGTACGAGCAGATGATGGAGCCCCGCTGGGTGATTTCCATGGGTTCGTGCGCCAACTCGGGTGGGATGTACGACATCTACAGCGTGGTTCAGGGTGTGGACAAGTTCATGCCCGTCGACGTGTACGTTCCCGGCTGTCCCCCCAGCCCGAGCGCATTTCTGGAGGGGATCACGCTTCTGGCCGACTCCGTCGGTAAGGAGAAACGCCCGCTGAGTTGGGTGATCGGTCCGCAAGGTGTGATCAAGCCCGAGAAGCCATCGATGCGGGATCTCAAGCAGGCGCAGCGTCAGCAGGCGACCGTGCTGAGGCCCATGGACGAGGTCTGATGCGGGGAGCACGCCGGAGAGACGCATCGCCTACGGGGGTGTGTGGGCCGCGCAAGTCTTTCGAGGAATGGAGATCCGGAGTTCCTGGGTGATGGAAGACAGTCCTGAAGTCATTCGAGAGTTGCAGGACAGATTCGGCGCGACGGAAGTCATTCCGCAGACGACGCGGGACGATGTCCCGACGGTCTGGATCCCCGCCGCCAGGATTGCTGAGGTGGCCGGCTATTTGAAGACCGGCGCCCCTCGGCCGTATCGCCTGCTCTACGATCTGACGGCGATTGATGAACGAGAGCGGACGAGGCGCGATGGTCAGCAGCCGAGCGATTTCACCATCGTGTACCATCTGCTGTCGTTCGAACGGAACCAGGATGTGCGCCTCAAAGTCGCTCTGCAAGGTGAGGCCCCTTCGTTGCCGTCGATCACAAGTGTCTGGCCGATGGCGGACTGGTACGAACGCGAAGTCTGGGACATGTTCGGGGTTCGCTTCGACGGCCATCCGCATCTGGAGCGGATTCTGATGCCGCGGACATGGGTAGGGCATCCGCTGCGCAAG
>CAZGRL010000041.1:7938-28985 GCA_964528155.1 uncultured Anaerolineaceae bacterium | reverse complement strand
TCGACGAATTGTGGGCGGCCGCATAGAGCTCTGCCCCCCAAGTTGGAATGCACCCGTCTTGTTACCGGGTCTAGTTTGGGAGTACGCCCGCGCCCTTCTCGCACTGCCGCGCATTCTGCTAAATTGATGCAAATCGGCATGGGCAGGAACATATGAAACGGCGACGAACGATTGCCAGAATCCAGCCAGAGACAGGAAGCAATGCCCTTTGACCTCACGGGTAGCATCATGGGTGCTTATTGGGGAGCGGGACCGAACCATGAACAGACCAAGGTCACGCAATGACCAAGTGCGATTGCTGACCCGCCAGTGGATTGACAAGAAAGGGCGAGAAAGCTGGACCTGAGAGTCTTATCGGGGCATGGCTGCAAGAGCGAGCGCTCCGCTGGCCCGCCTCAGAGAAGGGACCATTTCGGCTGAGCAAATGCGGGAGAAGGCGATCGGGATCCAAGCGAAGACTCGCGCCAGAACTGAACATGAGGCTTCTTGAGGACTATGGATCGCTGCTAGTGGTGATCAGCACCGCCGATGGAGCTTAGTGGCCCGGATCGAACGCTGGCTGAGCAAGCATCGCACCACTGATCGAGCGGTTTCCTTTACCGGAGCAACAGCGTCGCGCCGGTTGCGGAAGTCGTGCAGGTGGATCGATGGCTAAGTCCAAGTTTCTGGCCGCCTTATCCAGCACACGCCAAGCAGGATTGGCAGAGAGGGAATGGGCCCGAGATTTCGGCCTTCGCGTGACTGAAAGGCAGCGCCATCGCGCCTTGACAACAGCTGCAGCGGCCTCCCCCGGAGTGGCCATAGGCCGGAGCCTCGTCAAGTGTCGGTTGGAACGAAACCAGGGCTCTCCAGAACGCCGGCAATGGCCTCCTCGATAGTGCTCGCCGCCATCGCCCGACCCTCGGCCATCGCCGCCAGGAATTCGGCCTCGTCGAGGTGGGTGCGGATCGCAGCCACGTCGCGGTCCACCTCCGCCTGCTCAACCGGTGGGCGGGGATCCCCAATCATTTCGCGCGTCGCATCCGCCCAGGCTAAGAGCCGTACGGCTCGTTCGGGCTGGCCCTGGCGCGCCGCCAGACTTGCTAGTCCCTCCACGCCGTAGACCACACCGATTTCGCTCTTGGCTTCCAGAAATTGCAGAATGCACTCCTCCAGGATCGCCCGCGCCTGCGCCGTCTCAGCTTTCCGCAGGGCAATGTGGCCCAAGTTGACACGAGCCCACAGGCTCCCCAGGTGTTGGCCGGTATCTTCGTACAGCGCGAGGCTCTCTTCGTACCGGGCACGCGCCTGGTCGTAGTCGCCCTGGCAGAAGGCGAGGCTCCCGTAGCTCGCCGAGACCCATGCCATCCCTGCTTTGCTGTTGAGTTGGCGCTGGATGCTCACGGCCTCATCCAGACGTGCGGGCGGAGTGGAGAAGTCACCCTCCCAGTACGCCTGTTGGGCCAGGCCCACCTGGCTGTTGGCGATGCCCGCCAGATGGCCCAACTCCCTGGCAAGTGCCAGGCTCTCTTCCAGAAGCGCGCGGGAACGCTCGTCGTCTCGGTGATCAGTGCTCAGCCATCCGAGCGCATCTGCTTGGCCCACTTTGTCTCCCAACACCCGATAGAGCTCAAGGCTCTCCTCCAGGGGCGGGCACGCGGAAACTACATCGCCATGTAGCATGAAGATCATCCCCAAAGCCATCAGACCGAATGCTTCGCCGAGCTTGTTCGCCTGCGCGCGAGACAACGCCAGGCTTGTCTCAGCCACAGAACGTGCCTGCGCGAGATCTCCCTCCGACACGAGCAGGCCAGCCCGCGCTGCCATTCCGATTGCCTGGGCTTGCGGGTGCGACGGAGCGTCAGGCCGATCCAGTAGATAGGCTAGCCATTCGCTTCCTTCGCGGCTGTGTCCATGCGCATCCCAGTACCGCCCGAGTGCGCTGGCCAGCCGCAGGCCAGCATTCACATTTCTCTCCAGCGCCCACTCCAGAGCGGCTCGCACATTGTCCAGCTCCCGATCCAGCCGGCTCAGCCAGGCCGCCTGATCAGGGCCGGTCAGCCCTGGCTCCGCGTGCACCGCTAAATTGACGAAATACTCGAGATGTCCGTCGCGGACCTCTCCGCTTTCGCCCGAGTCGAACAATTTCTCTGACGCATAGTGACGAATCGTCTCCAGAAGGCGGTAGCCTGACACCTCACCTCGCAGTTGCTCGGCGACGACAAGCGATTTGTTCAGCAATTGCGTGAGCAGATCAAGCACGTCATACCCTATCCGGGTTTCGCCGTTGTGCGACAGGCGGTCACCGGCAACTGCCTCGGCCGCCTCGAGCGTCCACCCGCCAGCAAAGACCGAAAGGCGCCCGAGCAGAGCACGCTCATCCTCGGAGAGTAGGCTGTAGCTCCAATCCAACGTGGCACGCAGGGTCTGTTGTCGAGGCAACGCCGTGCGACTGCCTCCGGTGAGTAATCGCAAGCGGTCATCTAGTCGGGCGGTGATCTGCTCAGGACTCAGTGCCTTCACGCGCGCCGCAGCCAACTCAATGGCCAGTGGAATCCCGTCCAGTCGGTGGCAGATTCCAGCGATGGAGGGCGCGTTGTCGCTGCTAAGGCTGAAGCCTGGTGAGGTCTTAGCGGCACGGTCGACGAACAGACGCACAGCCTCGTATTCAAGCAGGGCTGCAACAGAGAGCGATTGCCGCGGATCAGGGGTTGACATCGAGGGTACCTGGAAGACCGCCTCGCCAGCAATGCCCAACGCTTCCCGGGTACTGGTGAGGACTCGCAGGTCCGGGCAGGCCTGCAGCAAGGACTCGGCTAGCTGCGCGCTGGCGTCGACCAGATGCTCGCAATTGTCCAGGATCAGCAGGGTGTTCTTGCGTCGCAGGCCGTCGGTGAGCGTGGCTAGAATCGGGCGACCCGGTTCCTCGAGCAGGCCGAATGTGGCGGCCACTGTCTGGGGCACGAGAGAGGGGTCTGCCAGCCGCTCCAGCTCGACAAACCATACGCCGTGCGGGTAGTGGGCCTCAAGTTCATGAGCTACTTGAAGCGCTAACCGCGTCTTGCCGCATCCCCCGACTCCTGTCAGTGTCACCAATCGAAATGTGGCGAGCAGGCGTTTCACCTCGGCGATTTCGCGCTCCCGACCGATGAACGTGGTGAGGGGACGCGGAAGTTCACATGGGGAGACAGGGGCAAAGAGACGCTTGCGCTCGACGAGCGACAACCCCCTGGTCCGATCACCGGTCGAGGTGCCTTTAAGGAACTGTTCGTACAAGGCGTGTGTCGCCTCGGATGCCTCAACGCCGAGCTCACGGCGCAGGGCCTCCGCGCAGCGCTGGTAGACGGCCACGACGCTTGACCTGTCTCCCAGGCCATGATGGGCCGTCATCAGCGCCCGATAAGCCGGCTCAGGTGCATGCCCAAGAGCGATCCAGCGCTCACCCCACTCCAAGGCGGTCGACCAACGCTGCTCCGCGACCAGACGATCCAACAGAAGACCCATCTTGTGCTCGAAGACAGCTTGGAGTCGTTCCCGTTCCGGGAACACCCATTCGCCGTAGAAACCTGGCAAGAGTTCCCCCTCATAGGCCGATACGCACCTCACGAGCTCATCGATCGAGACCTCCGGCTCGACTTCGCGTTCCAGGTCAGCCACGTCGAGGCGGAACTCCGAGCCGGCGTCGAAGGCGACCGTGAGATTGTCGGTGATGAGATAGTCGCACGGCCCTTGTTCCAAGGCCTTGCGGATTCGCCACAACCCCTGGCGGAGATAGGCCCGGGCGTTGGCCTCTGTCGCGTCAGGCCAAAGCATCCCGGCCAGTCTCTCGCGCCGGGACGCGGTTCCGGGTCTCAGGAGCAGGTAAGCCAGAAGAGATTGAGCGGGGCGCGAGGGGATGTCGACTGGCTGGCCGTTCAGCCGGAGGTCAAACTGGCCCAGCAAGCGGACTTCGAGCATCTTGCTTCTTCACTGGCTGAAAGGGCTACAGTCATCACGAGGGTGGGCTACGGGAGGCGCTCGAGGCGAGTATACCACGCGCTGCACGGCGAGAGCATACGCCAGAGATACGGTGGGACATACGGTGAGGATATGCCTGCCTGCTAGAGTGGCGACAAGAACGAGACCAAGGGACTGCGGGGATCTTGTTGCAGCCGAGCGTGTCATCCAGGTCATGGTTTGGGGCCGAGGATGGAGTGGGAGGACAGGAATGTACCTGATGGTCTTCACTATACTGAAATGGGAAAAGGAACTGGAAATGGCGCGGCAGGCGTCGATGACGCGTATGAACGATCCAGCAGGAATGGAATCCGCACTGCGGCACCGGCGTAGAAGCCTTGGGCACTTCTTCCCTTGGGCCAAACATCAAGAGCCTTCTGAAACCCTCCGCGTGAGATGCCTCGAACAGAACACCCGCTGCGATCTCTGCCTCTGAGCCGCGTTGGCGAAAGATGGCTGAGCCGGATCAAACAGAGAACGTCTGCGGATCTACTCGTCTGACCCGGACCTCAGCGCGTCTTGCGGGCCGCCCGGCGAATTCGATGTCGGCGAGCGAGAGCGCCTGAAGAGTCCGCCGCCCTTCCAGGGCGGCGTAGAAGTGCCAGACGGCAGTGGCCCGGGTTGGTTGGCGCGGGACATTGGCCACCGTCACTGACTAGACGAATACGGCGTGCAAGGCCGCGGTTGCGATGCTCCGAATCCGGCGTCCTACTCGTGCCAGGGCTGGAGAGATAGAGCGCGATAAGACTGACATGTCACTCTCCCAATCAGGCGATTGGGCGGACAACGAGCATATGCGAAGCCCAGATGATGATCAGGTTTGCCTGACTCAGAAAGTAGTCAGGCATGGTCCCACGCTCCCCCCAGAGGAGCATTGCCCCCGGCATCACCCACACGGGACCTGAGGCTGCAGGAACCAGGCAGTGCGCCATGTAGGGTCCAGGCTCACTCGACGACAGAATCAGTCCAGGCCGTCAAGACCGCCCACGATCCGGCATCGTCACCGATGTTACAATCCGCACGCCAATGGAAATCGTGGGACGTTTCATCAATCATCACTCATTCTCGCTTTTCGCCGCCGCCTCGCTTCTTGTGCTGGCAATCTACCTCTTCCGAGACGGCGTCGAGGCCGGCGATCTCGTCGCCCTTGGTGCGCTCATATTAGGGCTCGCGATCGCCTATTGGTTTCTGCGACCCGGACCGAGCACGCTGTCCCAGGTCGATGAGATCGAGACCAAGATCGGCAAGGGCCAGCCCGTTCTGCTCGAATTCCAGAGCCCGTATTGAATGGGCTGCATGGCTGCCAGGCCTATCGTGGATAGGCTCGAGTCGGATCTCGAAGGACGGTTGATCGTGATTCACCTGAATATCCAGGAACATGCAGGGAGGATTTTGGGGGAACGATACGGCTTCAAGTACACACCGACCTTCGTCCTTCTCGACGGTGAAGGCCGACAGATCTGGAGGACGATCGGCGCCGTCGATCCGATCGAGGTGGAGCGTTCGCTGGGCGGACTATGAGGCATCGACTCTTCTTCACGTGGCGCTACCTCTTCGGCCGAGCGTCGTGGGACAGTGGCGTAGCTCCACCTGAGCTGTTGTCCTTCATCGAAGAACATCCGCCGGGACGAGCGATCGACCTGGGTTGCGGGACGGGGACGAACGTGCTGACCCTGGCACAGAACGGTTGGGATGTGGCGGGGGTCGACTTCTCACCTCTGGCGATCTGGCGCGCCCGGCGCAAGATCAACCGCTCAGGCTTCAGTGCCGATTTACGTGTTCGCGACGTGACCGATCTATCCGACATCGAGCCGCCATTTGACCTGGCATTGGACATCGGCTGTTTCCACAGTCTCTTACCCATCGATCAGCTTCGATACATTGACGAGATTGCCCGCCTGATGCGACCGGGTGGAACATATATGCTGTACAGCTTCTTGGGGAGATGTGGTTCGGATCGGTCCGGTCTGCTGGATGAGACCGGATTGAAAGCTCAATTCGATGGCTCGTTCAATCTGATGAAACTCGAGCACGGGTTCTTCAATGAACAAGCCTCGGCCTGGCTCACATTCACCCGGCGGTCCTGATGGCGCGCGTGTTGATGCTCTTTATGGACGGTGTCGGACTCGGCCCGGATGACCCCGCGGTGAACCCATTCGCCGCGGCCCAGATGCCGACTCTGTCCGGTTTGTTCGGCGGCCGTCCTCTACTGGCCTCGTCGGCGCCGTACACCTCCAATCTGGCGACATTGCATGCCATCGACGCCTGTCTGGGAGTTTCCGGTCTTCCACAGTCGGCTACAGGACAGGCCGTCTTGCTCACCGGCCGCAACGTACCGAAGGAGATCGGAGGGCACTATGGGCCGAAACCAAACGCCGCCGTAGCGCAGGTTCTGTCCGAGGACAATCTCTTCCGTGAGGTCGTGCGACGAGGCGGCAAGGCCGCGCTCCTCAACGCATACCCACCGCGTTACTTCGAAGGGATCCGTTCCGGGCACCGTCTCTCTTCAGCCATCCCTCTGGCCGCGATCTCGGCTGGACTGCAGTTGAGAACCGATGAAGATCTGCAGACCGGACGAGCTCTGGCAGCCGATTTCACCGGTGAAGGTTGGGCCAGCCAGCCCGACTTCCCCCCCGGTCCGATCTACGATGCCGAGGAAGCCGGAGCGCTTGCGGCGCGCCTGGCCATGGAATATGACCTGGCCTGGTTTGACTACTGGCTGAGCGACTACGCCGGCCATCGGGCCTCCCTGGGAGAAGCCGTGCGCCTGTTGAACTCGTTCGATCGAGTGCTGAAGGGACTCATTCAGGCGTGGGCGGATCGGCCGGATATGATCGTTATCACTTCTGATCACGGGAACCTCGAAGAGTACGGACGGCGTGGGCATACGCTCAACCCTGTTCCATTGATCCTGGTCGGGCCGCAGCACCTGCGCGACGCATTTGTCGATGGCCTGACCGACCTCACAGGCGTGGCACCGGCGATCCTGCGTGCACTCGGCGGATCCCTATCCGACGAGTCCCGGACCGTCGGCAGCGATTGAGCAAAGTCGAACCTTGGGGTCTTGCTGGGTGACTTCAGGCTGCTATACTCTCCGTGCGACACCGGCTCGACATCCCCTGGTCGGCGCCGGTTCCTGGATTGGAAGGGGTAAACCCGCAAGTTGAGGCGGGCTCGCCATGCCTGAAGCCCCACTCACCCCCGATGAACAACGGACTCTGCTTGAGATCGCTCGGCAGGGGCTTGTCGCCGCTGCCCGTGGGCTGCCGACGGAGGAAGTACCTCTCGAAGGCCTTACTCCACGATTGGCCGCTCCCGGGGCATCTTTTGTCACATTGACCCGGCAAGGGGAGCTGCGAGGCTGTATCGGCGGGCTTCAAGCTCGAAATGCGCTCGCTGAGGATGTCCGCCAGCACGCCATCGCCGCCGCGCTGAAAGACTACCGCTTCGAGCCCGTCCGTGCCGACGAAGTCGACCAGATTGAGATCGAAATCTCGGTCCTGAACACACCGGAACCGGTCGCCTCCTTACCTCCAGAAGAGCTTCCCGGCCGTCTGCGTCGGTACGTCGACGGTGTGATCCTGATTTCCGGACCGTACCGGGCGACGTTTCTGCCGCAGGTATGGGAGAAGATCCCCGATCCCGAACAGTTCCTGGATACGTTGTGCAACAAGGCTGGCGTCCCCGCCTACACCTGGCGTCGGGGCCAGGCGGAGATCTTCACTTATCAGGTGGAGAGCTTTCACGAAAAGTGAGCAGCCCACCTGGCATTCGGCCGCAGCCGGATGAGCCGCCGGGGGATCCCCTCACAGCTGTTCGAAGCGCTGAACATCGAGGACGAAGATCATGGCAACCCTATGGCCCGGGTCTGCCGGTGAGCCAGCCGCGCCTCGAATTGTCTTGATCGCCTGCTCGACTCGCTCGGCCGGTGTCCCCATCAAGAGTGTGGTGTTCCCCCTGCGAAGGAAACCTCCGCTGGAGCTCAAGCGGGTGAAGCGGAAATCCGCTTCAATGAGTTTGTGGATCACGTTCTCCGTGTCGGCGTCGCTCAGGATCACGATCAACAGCTTCACGGTCAGACTTCCTCGTAGCGTTCGACTTCGAACGCGAATAGCGTCGCCCCTTTGACTTCGATCTGCACGGGCATCGGCAACGGGAAGGGCAACACATCTACCGGCGAGGTCATATACTCGATCCGGCTACGACACGCCTGTTCCAAGGCCTCGATCGCGGGTTCCAAGCGACCCTCGGGGATTCCCACCATCAACAGGTGATTAGTCCGGCGGAGGAACCCGCCACTGCTTTGGACCCGCGTCGACGGGATGCTGCGAACCGCCAGAGCGCTGACCGCTGATTCGAGGTCTCGATCTTGGACGATTGCCATCAACAGATGACGAACGTCGGGGATTTCACGGCGAGTCATAACAGCGGCGGCCCATGACTCCACTTCCGAGTCGAGCGCCAGATCGATCTCGGCCACCAGTTCCTCATAAGTCTCTTCCGAGATCACCCCGTCTCGTCGCAGCGCAGCCAAAGTGCCACGCTGCGCACGAAGCGACTCGCGTCGGGCGGCGATGAGCTGCTCGACTTCCATCTCGGGCGCGTTGGCCAACGCCTCTTGAACCGCTTCCGTCAGCGCCTGCAACCTCTGTTCGACAAGCGGCCGCAGGGTTTCCCAGGTGTGAGACGAAATCAGACCCTCGTCTTTCAGCCGCTGCAGATGATCGTAGCCGGCCCGGGTAGCCATGGCCCGGGCGTGACGCCGCTCGTACTCGAGCTTTTCTTCCGAGTGGACGACGATCCCCAGGCGCCGCAACAAGCCATCCATCGTCAGACCTTGTCCCAGGATGGTGAAGAGCACAATCCCGAACACCATGACCGTGATCATCTGCCGCTGGACACCCAGGGTTGCGGGCAGGCTGAGGGCCAGAGCCAGGGCGATACCACCGCGCATCCCGCCCCAGAAAAGCACGTGCCGCCACGAGGGCGGCATCTCCCTTCCCAGGCGAGAGAGCCCGTAGATCACCACGATCCGGCTGACCAGAACGGCGGCGATGGCCCACAGGATCACCTGCCAGTTGTTCAGGAGCGCCGGAAGATCGAGCTGCAAGCCGATGATCAAGAACACGGCCGAGTTGGCCAGGAATGCCATGTACTCCCAGAAATTGAAGACGACGATGCGGGTCGTCGGCGACATCCCGCGCGGTCCGATGTTGCCGTTCACAAGGCCGGCGACGACGACGGCCAGAACACCGCTCACGTGAAGCTGCTCGGCCAGCAGGTACGACCCGAACGCCAGAACCGAGGTCAGCGTTGTCTCGACCAAATAGTCGTCGATCCGTCCGATCAGCCGGGAGATCATCCAACCCAGAATGAAGCCGACGATCAGTCCTCCCCCGGCCACCCGGACGAAGTCGATGATCCCGTTGACCAGACTGAACGTGCCGGTCTCGAGCGCGGTCACAGCCAGCGTAAAAATGACGATGGCCGTGCCGTCGTTGAGCAGGCTCTCACCCTCGAGCAAGACCTCGAGACGCTTCGGCACACCCAGCTTACGGAAGATGGAGACGACGGCTACCGGGTCGGTTGCCGCGATGAGGGCGCCGAAGACGAGCGCCAGGGAGATCGACATGCCGGCGCCGACGGTCATCACACCGCCAACCAGGAACATATTCAGGATCACACCAGGGATGGCGAGAAGCACGATCGTGGTCAGATTGGCGCGCAGCTCTTCGAAGTTCAGATGAAAGGCAGCCTCGAAGACGAGCGGGGGCAGGAAGAGCGAGAGGATGAGATTGGGCGTGAGCTCGATGTTCAGGCCGGCCCGTACAGAGAGCGCCAAACCGGCCAGGACGAGTGCGACGGTGTAAGGGAGTCTGAATCGCCGGCCGAGGATCGCCACGACAGAGACAATCAGCAGGAGTTCGAGGATAAGGGTTTCTACCTGAAGGATTTGATCCATCAGAAGCTCAATGAGCGATCGCGAATTCCGCCAAGCACGGGACCCTGGCCCTGCGGCTTGAGACTCGCCCTGCCATCTCCATCCGGCTTACATTCTCATTCATCACCGCACATTGCGCCACAGTGGCTCACAGCGGTGGCCTGCTTCCGATCAAGCACTGACGGCCGGACTAAGCGCCCGGCCGCCGCAGCCCGACGACTCGGGTGACAGGCGCGACGAATAGAATCCCCGTCTCCGGCTCGCTCAAGCGGCCAAGCACTCTTTCGGTCACGGCGACAAGGCCGTCCAGGTCGAAGTCATCATCGACGATGCTGAAGATCGTTCGGCTGGTCAGTTCGGTTTCCTTAAGCAACCGTCGGACCGAGGGAAAAAGAGGGATGTCGTCTGCGATGTCATGACGGGAGATGTGATGCGACAGACCACTGCTGTCCAGGAGAGTCAAACCCGTGACCCCGGCTTCAATCCAGGCGTGAACGAGCTCATCACACATGGCACAGTCGTATATGACAAGACTAACCAGTTGAGCCATCGACTTCATCCTTTCGCCCAAACGCCAGCCTCAGCAGGGGAGGCGTCACCAATGTCGTCACGATCACCATGACCACGACCACGGTGAACTCTTCAAGCGGGAGCATACCCTCAGCAACGCCCACTCCAGCGACAATCAGGCCCACCTCGCCGCGGGAGATCATTCCCAGCCCCATGCGAAAGGCTTCCGATGATCGGAATCCGCCGAGGCGCGCGCCCAACCCGCTGCCGAGAATCTTTGAGGCGATCGCGATGGTCACTACTACAACCGTGAAAAGCACTGCCGGACCACCCAGGGCGCGCACATCCGCCTGGAGTCCGATATCGACAAGGAACAGGGGGACGAAAAACCCATACGCAACAGGGTGAAGTGCGCGCTCGATCTCATCCCGCAGATGACTCCGGCCCAGGCCGAGACCGGCCACGAACGCCCCCGTGATCGCCGCGACGCCTCCTAGAGATTCGACCGCCCATCCCAGAAACAACACGCTCGCGAGGACCATGGCGAGCAGCCCCTCACTGACCCTCAATCTCCTGCTCCACTCTGCGACGCTTGGCAGCACATAGACCGAAACCAGCGCCACCACAGCCAACACCAGCAGCATTCGGGCAAGCTGGAGCAGGATCCCGCCCACGTCCGCAACCCCGGCCCCTGTCGCGACAACGAGGGACAAGAGGATGATGACGAGGACGTCATCAATCACAGCAGCTCCCAAGAGGGCGGCCCCTTCCTTCGTTTTCAGTCGATTCAACTCAAGCAACGTCTGAGCGGAGATGCTGACGCTCGTCGCGCTCAGCGCCAAGCCGAGGAAGAGCGCCTGCTGCAGCGGAAACTGGAAAACCAGGCCCGCGCCCAGGCCGAGCGCTATCGGCACGGCCACCCCGAGAACCCCGCCAAACAAGGCAGGCCTGCCGGACCGCCGCAAATCAGCTAGCTCGGCTTCGAGCCCGGCTGCGAACATCAACCAGAGCACTCCAAGCTGGCCGAAGAGGTGCAGGATCTGCTCCAGGTTGGGGCTTTCAAATGGCGGAAGCGCGGTCAGGTTGAGGAATGTCGGGCCGAGGAGAAGGCCGGCGAGGAGCTCTCCCAGGACAGCGGGCTGCCCCAGCCGAACGGACAGGCTGCCGACGACTTTGGCCCCGGCAATCAGAGCTGCGAGGGCGAGCAGCAGGGGTAGGAGCTCGGAGGCGGCCGCCGCGGTTGTTGTCGCAATGGTCAGTCCGGTCGCCATGGTACTCCGCAGGGGTGTGCCGCCGGGGCGATCCGGGCGGATCCCCCGCCGAAGCATCCCCTGGCATCTAGTGTGCTCGAAGGGCTTTGAGCGAGCGGCGGTTGCGGCTTAAATAGCGCAGCGCTCACTCGGCGAGTCTTCTTCCGGTCCGGATTATAGCATGCTCGCCCCAGGCTCTTGAACTTGTTCGACCAGACGCGGAGCATCTCCTTCCACAACCACAGATTGACCATCGGGGAAAGTGATGTGGGTCCGGTCGGTCTCACGCAGCACCCTGAGCCCCATCCAGGAGACCTCGACGGGCCATTCGAATGGGTTCGTGCCGCGGAGCAGCACCTTGTACGGGGTGATCAGTTGAACCCCCAGGATCTTCAAGAAAAGTGACAGGGGTGCCACGCCTGAGACATGGTTTCGTTCACCGAGCCCCTGGGGCGTGTCAGGATTGTAGGACTCATGAAACGATTTGTCGGATCTCAGGCTGTGAATGCATGCCTGCATGAGTCGGCTCAGCAAGTCGACCGCCTGCGCGGTATAGCCGTACTCGAGCAGTCCCTCGGCGATCATCACGTTCCAGAGCATACGCACGCCGCCTGAGCCCGCCTTGTCCGTCGCGTCGAAGGCCGGATCCGCCGCCGAACACATCGGAATTCCAAACCTGCGCCAGTAGCGATCCTCATCAAGCAGCGTCTGCCGCACCAGCCGCTCGGCGCGGGCAGGGCGCGGCATCCCTGCCCACAAAGGTAGCAGGAGGGATTGATCCTGACGGGTGAAGTCCGCCGTCCTGAGTTCGGTCTCGAACTCGGGATTCAATCCTCGAACCTCGATCCGCTCGATATAGGCGTGCGTCTGATCGCTGGTCGCGGTTCCATAATCCCAGAACCACTGGAAGCTCCGCTCCGTCAGTCTCTCAGTCCTTTCGTTCCCGTGTGGGTCTCGACCGTGGATCAGCACCTGAATGGCATGCGACACGCCTTCGCTCGCCCCAACGCGGATCAGCAGGCGCGCAGCCGGTTCAAATGCGCGATCTACATGCATCACAAACTCACCGCGACCTCGGCCGAGGATCTCACCCCTCACGGCCTGATGCAGGTCTCGATCCTGATGATGGTACGAAGCATCGACTTCCGACCAGATCCGATCGATAGCTTGCTTGAGTCCCTCGAGCCGGGATTCGAGCGGTGCCACAATCTCACTCCGACCGAGCTCATTAGCCATCAAGATGAGCGCCCGACATTCAGATGAGAGGTAGGCGGCCAGATCGGGCGTCTCGGCTTTGGTGATGTCCAGCCCCTGTCCCCACGTCCGCCATCGAACGAATGTCGGCCAGTCGTCATAGCCTGCCTGCATGGTGTTGTCCCATTCGGGCAGACCATCGCGATCGCGATCATGATTGCTTGCGAACCAGCGATCGAGGAAGGCCAGAAGCGGCTGCAGCATGTGCTCGAGAAGCGACGAATCCTGCGTCTGCTGGTAGATCTGCCAGGTCAGGTCGGCGAGCAAGGGCGTGCAGAGCGAGCCGTTGCGTTGACCGCCAAGCCCGGGCTTCCAATCGATCGACCCATCCTGTTTCTGTGACTTGAGGAAGTTTTGCAGGACCCCCTCTGCCAGTCGGGGCGCGGCGGGGAGAATTTGCGGAAGGTTGACGCGCGCCTGGCCGGCCGCCTGTCCGGCCCAGTGCCAGCTGTAGTCTTTTCCATCTTGCCGGGTGGAGAAGCCTCGATCGGGAACCCGCGCCTCCACAAAAGATGGATGTGCCATGAAGCGCGTCGGGCCGAGGTAGGCTCCCAGGGAGACATTCTGCGCGGCGGCGAAGGCTGCATCCCAATCTGGATCGCCGGTCTTGACATCGACGATCGAAGCATTAACCATCTCGACCCGCGCCACCTCTGCATCCCAACTGCAGCTGGCAAGCTCCCGGGCCGACGCAAAGGAGCCTTCCAGATCCGCCAACCCGGCGTGGGCCCACATCACGCTACGGCTCTCGCCAGGTGACAGTTGCAGGTCGACGCCGAGAGCCGGATACGGGCCGACCTCGGGTCTTGCACCCCCCGACAGGAAGACCACCGGCGCCAGATTCTCGGTCATCCCCGTCAGGACCGTCACGCCGGAGACGGATTCGGGGCGCATCCCGCCTGTGGCCACCCGGCCGCGCCCGGGCGTGCCTGGATCCCCGGTGTCATACGGGTGAGGCCGAAGAACCGCCTGGAGCCTCAGCCGCATCTCCTGCTCGGTCCGGCTTTGGTTCTGGATTGTGAATCGACCGGCGATTCTCTGGGAATCCGGCACCCAGTACTCCAGTTCCACCCACCAGCCCGAGGTAGGCTTGCACTCGAGCCTCACATAGTTCACCAGAAAGCGTCGAATCAGGACAGGCTCGGCAAAGCTCCGGGGATCGGACACAACGGAACCTTGAGTGAAGAAGCTGGGGAAGATGCGCATCTCCTGCACCCGCAAGCCGTAAGTGGTTTCGAGCCCGACCGCTGGCGGGTCATTTCCGTGAAGGGTGAGCTCCCATATCTGATCGTCGGTGTATGTCGGAACGCAAAGACGCGCGTCCGCGCAAAGAAAAAGGGAATACGGATCATCGCCGGTGAGAGACCATTCACGCATGACTGAATTGTACGGACTGCCGGAACAAAGGTAAAGGTGATCTCATGCTAGGGTGTATCCGGAGCCTTGTTGCACTCCTCGTGGAAGATAGGCCAATTTAGGTTTGTTTGGCGGCTGCGCCGTCAGACAAACCTAAGTTGGCCTGCCCTGATGCGCGGGGAGGCAACTTTCCCTCCGGATGCACCCTCATGCTAGAATGGATCCTCTCGACGGAGGCGATCCGATGGCGTCATCCACACCGGCGACACGCGGGATGTACTTCGAAGACTTCGAGGTCGGACATCGTTATACGACACCCGGCCGCACGGTGACCGAGGCCGACATCGTCGCGTTCGCCTCGCTGACGGGAGATTTCAATCTGATTCACACCGACGCCGTCTACGCCGCCGGATCAGCTTTCGGGCAGCGCGTCGCCCACGGCATGCTGGGCGCTTCGTACGCCGTCGGCCTGGCCGTTCGAACGGGAATACTGGAGGGCACCGTTCTCGCTTTCCGGGAGATCAAGGAGTGGAAGTTCACGCAGCCGATCCACATCGGCGACACGATCCACGTCGAGATCGAGGTCAGCGAGACCAAGCCCTTCCCCCGCTTGGGCGGCGGGATGGTGACGCTGCATCTGAACATCTTGAACCAGGAGGCGGTTTCGGTGATGAAAGGAAGCCTGACCGTCCTCATCATGAGCCGGGGATGAACCCGACGATGCGGCGGAGGTGAACGTCGAGCCTTCGTGAACATCAGCTGGAACCCCCGGTGCTATAATCGCCAGCCATGAGCAAGCGCCGCGGCGACGATTTCCCGCCCGAGCCGAGCGAAGAGAATGAGCCCGGCCCGGAGGAAGCCCCGTCCCGCTTCAAACGGCTTCTGAATGAAGGTCCCCTGGCCGATGGCCCCAAGGCGGAAGAGGCCGAAGCCGAGACGCCCATTCGACATCCGACCGGCGAGCCTGAATTGACCGGTGGGTGGATGGCCGACGAATCACCCCCGGATGAGGAAGCCGTTCCGGCTGAACATTCGCTGGAAGAGACTCCCCAGGAAGACACCCAAGTCCATCCCTTCGTTCCAGACGTAGAAGGAGCGACCGAGTCGGCGCCAGGAGCCCGGCAACCCGACGTCGGCGATACCCACCCCACAACAACGCCAGATGAAGGGGATGTCGATCCATCGCTGCCGCGGCGGGTTCCAGAGACCGACCTCGGTGCGACTCGGGTTGGGGAGGCGGCCTACATCCCGCCGCCCCAGCCGACTCCTCCGCATGGAACGCCTCGGGCCGGCCCGCCGCGTGTCATGAGTTGCGGGGGGTTGCTTGTCCGGATGGCCGTCCTGGCCCTCTTCGCCGTGCTGGCCGTGGTGATCGCCATCGTGACCTACGGCCTTTACCAGTACTACGCCGTCGCCGCCACGCTGCCATCGGTCGAGGATCTGCAGACTCACGCCTCGCAGTTCGAGACCACCCGTATTCTCGATCGGGACGGCGATCTTCTGTATGAGATCCTCGATCCGAACGCCGGTCGCCGGACATATGTCCCCCTGGAGGATGTGTCCCCCTTGATGGTGGCTGCGACCATCGCCACCGAAGATGCGGGCTTTTACAGCCACGGGGGGTTCGATCTTTTCGCCATCGTGCGCGCCATCTGGCTGAATGTCGCCCAGGGTGAGGTATCCTCTGGCGCATCGACGATCACGCAACAGATCGCTCGAAACCTGTTGTTCACTCCGGAGGAAAGGTCTCAGCGGACGGGGCTGCGCAAAGTGCGTGAGATCCTGCTCGCGGCAGAGATCTCACGCCGGTACACGAAGGAGGAGATTCTCGAGCTCTACCTCAACCAGGTGTACTACGGCAACCTAGCTTACGGAGTCGAGGCTGCGGCTGAAACGTACTTCCACACAACCGCCGACAAGCTCACGCTTAGCCAATCGGCCTTCCTGGCCGGGCTGGTCCAGGCACCTTCGGTGTACGATGTTTTCACGAACCGAGAGGTAACGCTCGACCGGCAACGGGTCGTGCTCACCCTGATGGTGATTGCCAGCGGTGAACAAGGATGCATTTACGTCAGCAACGCACCCCAGCCGGTCTGCGTCTCCCCCGAAGAAGCCGGCGTGGCCGCGGCCGATCTGACCGACTACGACTTCAAACCACCGTACGTCGACATCCGCTTCCCGCACTGGGTCAACTACATCCGCGCTCAGCTCGAGCAGATGTATGACCCGCAGACGATCTACCGATCAGGGTTCTCGGTCTATACCACGATCGATCCGAACCTCCAGGAGCAGGCGCAGGAGGTCGTCCAGGCGCAAGTGGAGTCGCTCGCCGACCGCCGGGTATCGGACGGAGCCCTGGTCGCCATTGAGCCTTCCACGGGCGAAATCCTGGCCATGGTCGGTTCGGCCGACTTCTACAATGAGGCGATCCACGGTCAGGTGAATATGGCCGTTTCCCCACGCCAGCCCGGGTCGTCGATCAAACCCCTTACCTATACGGCCGCCTTTGAGAAGGGCTGGACCCCGGCTACGTTAATCTGGGATGTCCCATCCGAGTTTCCGCCTTCGGGAAATCCGTCGGATCCGCGCCCGCCGTACAAGCCGGTCAACTATGACGAGCGTTTCCACGGGCCGGTACTTGTGAGAACGGCCCTGGCCAGTTCGTACAACGTGGCTGCGGTGAAGACATTGAGCTTCGTGGGGATCTACGATGACCCGAGCACGCCGAAGGAGGACGGCCTGATCGCCTTCGCACGACGGATGGGGATCACAACGTTCACCCGAGACGACTACGGTCTTTCGTTGACGCTCGGTGGTGGTGACGTCTCGCTCCTGGAATTGACCGACGCCTATGCCATCTTCGCCAACGGCGGCGTGCGCGTACCGCCGGTTTCGATCACCAAAGTCGTAGACCATTCGGGGCAGACGGTTTACGAGTATCAGCCTCCGACGGGAGAGCAAGTCATCCGTCCCGAACACGCATTCTTGATCACCTCGATCCTGTCGGACAACGCCGCCCGCACGCCTGCCTTTGGCCCGAACTCCATGCTCAATCTTCCCTTCCCTGCCGCAGCTAAGACCGGCACGACCAACGATTTTCGCGACAACTGGACACTCGGATACACGCCCGACATCGCCGTCGGAGTATGGGTCGGCAACGCAGACTACACCCCGATGAAGAACACGAGCGGGTTGACCGGCGCAGCGCCGATCTGGAACCAGTTCATGCAGGTCGCCGAGCAGCAATTGACCGGTGGGTTCCCGACGAATTTCAGCAGACCTCCGGGGATCACGGAGGAAGTCATCTGCGTCGTATCCGGCGCACGTCCTTCAGACCAATGTCCGTCGCACAAGACGGAGTTCTTTGCCTCCGATCAACCGCCCCTGCCCCCGGAACAGGACTTGTGGAGAAAGGCCTGGGTCGATAGTTACTCCTTGCTGCTGGCCTCGGCCGACTGCCCCGACTTCGCCGAGGAGAAGATAGGCTTGTTCGTCAACGATCCCTGGGCGCGGAAGTGGATCACCGAAGACGCGGCCGGCCATCAATGGGCAGAGGCTCTGGGGATCGACCCGGAGGAAGTGTTCTTCGTTCCAGACCAACCCTGCACGAAAGACAGCCCTCACGCCATCGTCGGGTTCACCGTTCCCAGCGAAGGGACCACCGTTACCAGCGGACCGCTGGAGATCTTCGCTCGAGCGTCGGCGTCCCAAGACTTCGAGGACTGGGTACTGGAATACGGAACGGGCTTCGAACCCGACCGGTGGCCCGACATCGCCAACAAGCAAACCGAATTCGTTGAACCTGGAAAACTGGCGGATTGGGACATGAAGAACGTGCCCAACGGACCGGTAACGCTTCGCCTGACCGTCCACAGCAAGCAAGGCGGCCGGGCAGAGGCGCGCGTCCACATCATCCTCAACTTGCCGACACCGACACCGACACCGACGGCAACCCCCACCGCCACGCTGACTCCAACGCGGACGCCGACACCGACGATCACCCCAACGTTGACGCCGACGCTGAGCCCCACTCCCAGCCCGACGCCTACACTGACGCCCTCCTCCTGACGGAGCAGCCTCGAATCACGAACCGGAGCCGGCTTCGCACGCGAGTTCCGACGGGGCATGCGGCGTTCCGCATCGCCCCCTTTGGTCCGCCTCCCTGGTCTGAAACTCGGCTTGGTCACCCCGCATCCTGCGCAAGGGAGGTAGATGAGGAGTTCATGGAAAGGGGTGGAGCGGCGCAGCCGCTCCACCCCTTTCCATGAACTCATCCCCCCACACGCTCTGTATTAGTGAAACATCGTAGCGCGATTACAGGAGGGGCATTTGAGGATCTTGGTGTTCGGGCGGATCGATGGCGAGGCGTTCTTCGAAGTTGCTCCGGGTGAGTGTAGTTTCGGCAGCCAGCCGCCGCACGTGTCTGAACTTGATCACGCGCACGCCGTCATCCAGCCAGCGGCGCAGGATCGGATTCCGCCGCGCCTTTTCCGCCAGCAGGGATGCCCGCCCGCCAGGGATGACCAGGCAGTAGCCCACGGGAACTTTCTCCCCGGCTTCCACAGGCGAACCCGTAGCGATCATGTAGAACGCGTATAACGCACGCCCATCGTCGTCGCACCACTCGACGCGCTCGCCCTCATGCACCTCGAAACCCAGGCGGGATCCAAGGGCTACCAACAGATCGTGGATCTCGAGCAGGTCCGCCGTGCGTTGAGTAGGTGAGTCTTCCGGGCGCAAGCTCCACAGCCCGGTGTCTTCCGATTGCACTGCGTATGACCGCAAACACGCGTACACCAGCCTACGATCTGGTGTGAGCAGACCGGTCAGTTCGTCACACACTCTCCTGTCCACATTCAGGCCACTGAGCGCGCGGCCCTGGAGCAAAACGTCGAGAACCAGGCGCTCAACCCGATCAGCCAGGGGCGTTGTCTCGACAGGTTCTTGCAGCCAATACAGCCCGCTCTCCGGTTCGAGGCCGCCACCGATGCGCGTGAAGGCACTCGGGCTTGCGATGGCCGACTCAAAGGCTTCGGTCAGCACGGGTACAGGATGACTCGTTGGATCTTCCCATAGAGGAGACAGTCGCCCTGCAGAAGCCAGATCGCCCAGCGCGGCCAGGTGAAGCAGCGGGTATGCGCATGGTTCCCCCCTGGCTCGGATCACATCACGGACGCTGTCTTCTATTGCTGCCACGAGCGGTCTCTCGTCCTTGCCCTCCACAGACGTGGGATCGACCGACCAGGTCAGCACAGCTTCAGATTCATCCTGGCGGATGGATCTGCCGGTCAACCAAAAGCCCGCTCCGCTCAGACCGGCAAGCCCGGCGCTGACGAACCCTGGCTCGGCTTCCGGCATCAATGTAAGGACGAGCGTATCTTTCGCCAGGATCGGGGCCAGGCTGTAGACAGCAGCCCTGAGAGCGCTGGCATGCCACGACCAATCGTAGCGCCGACGTCTCAATGCGACCTTGATCGATGCGGCCGCCTCCCGGCCCCAGAGCCAGGCAGCCCATAGCGCGGATAGAGTCCAGAAGGCCTGGTTCTGCCGGGGCAAGACGGTCACAACCTGATCGAACCTCCAACCTTTGAGATCGGGGATCAAATCCCGGATCGGCAGTGGCGAGACCACAACGGTTCCCGGCCTGGGCGGCTCGCCAGTCGGCCATTCTTGTACATCCAGTTGCGGATCTTCGAAGGCCCATTCGGCCACAGCCCTTTCGAGCGAGCGCCAGATGTTGACCTCTCTGTATTGAGGCGAGGCGATGAGTTGGCGTGGGCGGGCTCGACCTTCAGGGACGCCCCACAAGGCATTGGTCGCGTCCAGTACGGAAAGGACTAACGCCTGCACGGCTGCCAGCCGCCGGCCCTCCAACTCGAGCTGCCCGATCTTGTTGATCAATGTGATCAGCGCGTAGACGGCTCGACTTGGGTAGACCGCGATAGCTGCCAGGGCGTGCTCGCGGTCGGGGTCACCCGCAGAGGCGACCTGCTCGAGCGCAATCGCGCTTTGCAGGCCTCGCTGGCTGAAGGCACGCGCTCGCTCCACGTCGAGGCGATTCGCAGGCGACTCGCCAGCGTGTCCGCAGCCTGTGCAGCCATATCCCTTGAGGATCGGAGCGTTCAGTTCACGGTCCCAGACGAAATAGTCCGCGACCGTCCTTCGGCCGCAGTTGGCGCATTCCGTCCGATACAGGTCGAGCAAGAAATGCTCGAGGCGACCCGCGTCTTTGGGTGCAGCAGCCAAAGCGGCCAGGGCGGCCTGCAACTCCGCCTGCGAGAATGGCGTAAGCATATGCGACAGGACAAAACGCGTGACCGGGTTATTGACCGCAACCAACACGCCGCGCCCGGCGCGGGCCGCATCGACCACCAACCGCGGTGAGGCGCCAAAAGGATCGAGGAGCAGATCACCCGGCCCGGCGTAGCGGGTGAGAGTCGAGGCGATGACCCCCTCGTCGATTGGTGGTAGGAATCGAGCCAGAGGACCCGGATGATCCGGCGTGATCCCGGGCGGGAAGGGCAGATCCATACCTCGAGTATACGGCAAGAGGATCGCGTGAGACGAGCATGTGGTGCTGATCCCAGGCTGGGTCGCCGCGCACGGATTCCGCGAGACGGTAATTCCCTGCGTACGATCCACGCGCTCAGTGTGGGGGGATGATGGGGAAATTGCGTTTTCCCCATCATCCCCCCACACACCCGCCACCCCCACCCCAAAAGGCCCTGACTGATGTAGGGTGTGACAGCCGGAACCCGCCC
>CAZGRL010000041.1:0-7928 GCA_964528155.1 uncultured Anaerolineaceae bacterium | reverse complement strand
TGGAGACCAATGAGCGAGAGGATCGAGTTGCCCGAGGCATTGCAGGGACCGGATAAATGAGTCGACGCCACGCGCGAGGGCCCTCCTTGCATCCACCCCTTCTTGGTCTTATCCTTGTAGACTTGCGGGATCGGCGCGCCGTGTACCGCGCCGACAGTGGAGTCAAATCCGGATGCGGGTTTCACGAGGGCTCACCTTGGTCATCTCAGCCGGCCTCATCTTGTCCGGCTGCAATCTTCCGTTGTCGACACCCGAGGTGACGCCATCCATGGGCGTCGGTCAAACCGACGCGACCGACGTCCCGGCGACGCCCTCCATCGCCGCATCGCCGACTTCGGCCCCCTCCCCGACCGCCAGCCCTGAGGCGACATCGCAGCCGATCGCCTGTCCAGTACCGCCGGGCTCGCCCGCAGCCCCCTCCTTGCAGACGCCAGCCGCGTACGTTCAGGACGTGTTGGCCTTCTTGAATGGCGGCGGTAGCCCCCACGACCTGCAGACCGACATCCAGTCCGCCGGCCTGTCCCCCCAGGTCGGCATGCCGCTGTCGCAACAGGATTTCAACGGTGACGGCATGGATGACGTTGCCGTCACCCTGCTCGCCCCGAATGAGGTCTCGATCGTGGCGCCCGGCGATCTGTATGTGTTCGTGTGCATCGGTCAGGCGTACGCCCTAGCGTACACCAGCCCATCGGTCCCGGATGGCGGCGCTCCCGAGATCATCGATGCGCGCGATCTGAACTCCGACGGCGCGGCCGATCTCCTGCTGGCGAGAGAGGCATGCGGGGCCCATACATGCTTCAGCCGGATTGAGGTTCTGATCTGGCGTCAGAATACCCTTTTGGACGTCTTGCAGGGAGCGAGCGATGACCTTCCCTACCCGTCGATCAGGGTTGTCGGGCCAGGATCCGACGGTCGGTTCAACATTGCCGTCACCGGCACGGGGATTGGCTCGGCTGGGGCAGGCCCTTACCGCGGGGTGACGCGAACCTGGGCCTGGAACGCCGCCGGCGATGCGCTTGTCCCCGGACCTGATCTGGCTCTCCCATCAACCTACCGCATCCACGTCCTGAACGACGCCGATCAGGCGGATATTGACGGCAGCTATGCGACGGCGCTCCAGCTCTACGATCAGGTCATCCACGATGACTCGCTCCAGGATTGGGTCGATCCAGTGAGCGAAAGGGCAAACCTGAGTGCCTATGCCATGTTCCGCGAGGTGGTGACCCAGCTACAGTTGGGCGACACGGCCGCCGCCCAGAGTGCCTACCAGGCCCTGCGCAACGCTTACCCTCCGGCTTCGCTGGGAGGGGCCTACGGGTTACTGGGACAGGCTTTCTGGACAGCCTATCGATCGAGCGACAACGTCGGCCTTGCCTGTGCCCAGGCGCAGGCGTTTGCGCAGGCGAACGAAACTGCGATCCTCCAACCGTTGTACTTCGGATATGCCAACCCCGAGTACACGGCGGCCGACATCTGCCCTGTTGCGAGCCCGTGAGACCATGACCACGCCTCTGCCGATCACCTACTTCGAGGAAGGCCTCGCCGAGCAGCTGGATCTTCTTCGGACCATGGTCGAGCTTGAGTCGCCTACGACAGAGAAGGCTGCCGTCGACGAGTTGGGTGCATTCGTCGCCGACGCAATGCACAAGCGAGGCGCGGTCGTCCGGCAGTTTCCCCAGGAGACGGCCGGGGGCCACTGGCTCGGGCGATGGGGCGATGGGGCCGGTGGCATTCTCGTGCTGGCGCATCTCGACACCGTCCATTCACTCGGTACGATCAGTGACATGCCCTGGCAAGTCAGTGGAGAAAGAGCGTACGGTCCCGGCGTCCTGGATATGAAATCGGGCGTGGCGATCGCTCTGACGGCAATCGGGGCCCTACGCCAGGCTTCAGGTCTTCCAGCATCACCCGTCGACCTGCTGTGCACGTCCGACGAGGAGACCGGAAGTCATTCATCAAGGAAGCTGATCGAGGATCTGGCCGCGGAACGCACACTGGTGTTGTGCATGGAGCCCGGATTGCCGGATGGAGCACTCAAGACATGGCGGAAGGGCATCGGTGACTTCCGGGTTGAAGTGGTCGGCCGGGCGGCGCATGCCGGCGCAAATCCGGAGGCCGGCGTGAACGCCATCGTTGAAATGGCCCACGTCATCCGTCATCTGAACAGCCTGGAGGACGCGGCGAAAGGCACGACCGTCAGCATCGGCGTCGTCGGCGGCGGCACGCGCACGAATGTCGTTCCGGCATCGTGCTTCGCCGAGGTCGACATGCGCGTCCTGGAGGAGGCGGAGATGGATCGGCTGAACGCAGCCATGTCAAGTCTCGAGCCTTCCCTTGCAGGGGCGCGAATCTCGTTTGAGGGGAGTTGGAACCGGCCTCCGATGCCCCGGTCGACGGTGATGGCCGAGGCGTTCGAGAGAGCGCGAACGATTGCCTCCATGCTCGGGATCCAGCTTACTGAGGGCGGGACGGGCGGAGGCTCGGATGCCAACTTTGTCGCACCACTCGGCGTGCCGGTCCTCGACGGCCTGGGCGCGGTGGGGAACGGCGCTCACTCAGAGCGCGAGTACATCGAAGTGGCCAGCTTGCCGTCGCGGACGGCTCTGTTGGCGGCTCTGATCAGCGAGTGGGTGTAGCCGGCTGATCGAGCGTCTGCTGAAGCTCTTCATAGCTCCGAATCCATCCGATCTTCTTGAGAAACTCCGCCGGAGAGACGCTCCGCTGCCAGAGAGCGCGGACGGCCTCCCCCACCGGATCGGCTCCGGCAGCCCCGCCCGGCTCATCCGCGTACGCACCATAGAAAGCGAAGTAGGCCTGGTTCAGCCGCCGGATGTGGTAGCCGTGATCCCAGAACACCTGGCGTCTGGCCTCCATGTAAGCTTCCGCTTCTTCCACTTTGCCCTGAGCCAGTAGCGCATCAACCTCGATTCGGGTCGCATGCATCTCAGCCCGGAAATCGAAAGCCGGAGGCGAGCCTTCAGAGTCAGGGGACGATGTCGAGGGCGGCGGCAACAGATCCGGATAGTATCGCTCGAGGACCATTTGGCTGACGGCCTTGCCGAATAAGGAGGCGGCAGTCTCGTTCATCGTGCGAACCTCGGGGCTGGGGTCAAGATTGGCCTCGTACACAAAACCCAGCGGTCGGAAGAACAGATAGTTGTGCGCCCATTCGTGGGCGATGACCTCGGCAACCCACGCCAGGCTGGTGTTCTCCTGGACCATCGTCGGGTACGTCCCGATCCCTCCCAGGGGGACGACCAAAGCTGAAACGCCCAGCGAGCCTTCGAGCTGGTTCTCCAAGGACACTTGCTGTTCCAACGTCATATCCGGGTTGAGTTGGATGCTGGCATCCTGTCGGATCGTCTCGCGGGGAGATACAACCACGGAAAGCGGTAGATGGGTGAGGTGGAATGACACCGGAGGCAGCGACAATCCCCCAACATCCAAACCCAGGTCCGCCAAGATCACGGCCTCTTGTTCCTGCAGAATGGTCTCGACGTCGGGCTGGATGGCGGCGAGCCGCTCCGTCGTCTCTTGGATCTGCTTCGCATTCGACGCCGCCTCGGGAGCGGATTGCGGCAACGAAGGATCCGCCGTCAATTCGAGCTGTCGGGCTTCCAGCTTATCGACCTGGTGCGTGAGATCCAAGAACTCTCGAACCAGCGTTTCACGGTCGGCTGTCGACAGATACCCGGCATTGCCAAGGCTGGATTGTTCGACCTTGACCCCAAGGGCCGACAGGGTCCACCCGGCGAAGTCGAACTCCGAAACGTGAGTGAAGCGGCGGATGCGGGCGAGCGGATCGTGATCGGCAAGCGTGCTCCCCGTGAGGACGAAGGCCAGGATGATGATCCAGGTGATCGTCCAGACCATTTGGCGCGTCCTTCGCGCCTGCATAGGCATTCGCATGCCCGGATGATACCAGTCGCCGGAGGGCCGGAGGAGAAGCTCCCGGCGTCGGCCTTCTCGGAGTATATGGCTGGCACAGGTCTGTCAAACGATCTCGCTCATGCGTCCGCCGCGCCGCCGGCATCAGGGCCTTGAAGGGTCCCCGTTCCGCAACCGAGCGAGCTGAAGCCTCCGACGACCGGCAACCCTATCAAGGACAGGGTCCCCACCTCCCCTGTGCTATAATCCCCAAACCTCTGGGGGGGATGGCAGGATAGCCTTGGTCTCTCGTCCGCGATGAATTTCCTCGTAACTGGCGCCGCAGGATTCCTGGGATCTGCCCTATCCAATCGCCTGGCGCGCGAAGGTCACCAAGTACGCGGGCTGGACGATCTTTCCGCCGGGGATCCGACGCGCCTTGTGTCAGACGTGCTTTTCACGCGGGGTGATGTCGTCGACCGGCCGAAGCTTTGGACGCTTCTTCAGGATGTCGACTGCGTCTACCACCTTGCCGCCCGAGTCTCCGTACCCGAATCGGTTCTCTACCCACGCGAGTATAGCGCCGTCAACGTCGGCGGGACGGTCAGCGTGATGGAAGCCATGCGCGATGTCGGCGTCAAGCGCGTTGTGCTCATCTCATCCGGCGCGGTCTACGGAGGCCAACAGGTCCAACCGCTGACCGAGGCCACCTCACCCGATCCGAGATCCCCATACGCCGTCTCAAAGCTGGCGGCGGAGTACTACGTTCGGACGATCGGTTCATTGTGGGGGATCGAGACCGTTGCCCTGAGAGTTTTCAACGCCTACGGACCCGGGCAACCGTTGCCGGCGGCGCATCCGCCAGTCATCCCGCACTTCCTGCGCCAGACGGTCCGCCACGGCACCCTGGTGATCCACAGTCGCGGCCAGCAGACGCGCGATTTCGTCTACGTCGACGACGTCGTGGAGGCGATGGTCGCGGCCTCAACGGCACCCGGCGTGGACCGACTGGTGATCAACATTGGCAGCGGTGTGGAGACCGGCATCGCCGACCTCGCCCAGCTCGTCGTCGAATGCGTCGGCCACGGCGCCGAGTGGATATACATGGAAGAACAGGATCCTGGACCGGATCGAATGGCGGCCGATATTCGCGTGGCCAAGAAAACCCTGGGGTATGAGCCGCGGATCAGCCTGCAGGATGGGCTGCGGAAGATGCTCGAACGCGATCCTCGATTTCAGATCCCGCAGGAAGCCTGAACCTGAGCAGGCCGATCACCCGAACTCAGCTTCTTGGGTCGTATCAAACGAAAGCTCCCCTTCAGACCGGCACTCGCCAAGCCGTAAGCTCGGTGCGAGTGCGCCTGGCTGCCCAGGGACGGAGAAATCCGAACATGGCGACACGCCGGCTTGCCCGGGTCTTCTTCGGACAAGAAACGTTGAAGGTCGCTCGTGAGTTGCTCGGCCAGAGACTTGTGCGGATCGGCGGTGGAGGGCGGCGTCTTTCGGGCAGGGTCGTCGAAACCGAAGCCTATGTCGGTTCGGAGGATCTCGGCTGCCACGCCCGGAACGGCCGTACCGCCCGGAACGAGTCGATGTGGGGACCACCGGGTCACGCGTATGTGTACTTCACCTATGGCATGCATTGGATGCTCAACATCGTCACTGAGCAGGCGGGGTTCCCGGCAGCCGTACTGATACGCGCCATCGCCGCCGAGGAAGGCTTGCCGACGATGAGGCGCAGGCGGCACAACATTGTGGACGCTCAGTTGACGGATGGGCCGGCCAAGTTGTGCCAGGCACTGGGGATCGACCGGAGCTTCGACGGCGCGGATCTGTGTCGGCGCGGAGCCGAGCTTTTCTTCGAGCGCCTTCCGCGAGTCGGCCAAGCCAGCGTCACCTGCAGCCCGCGCGTGGGTTTAAATAGCGTACCGGAACCCTGGAAGAGCATCCCCTGGCGCTTTCGGATTGCGCCTGACCTTGTCCCGACACTCTTCGAGAAGGAGCCATCATGAGCCTTCTGGTAGGCAAGACCGCGCTGGTTTTTGGGGTGGCCAACGACCACTCGATCGCCTGGGGGATAGCCAGGGCCATGCACGAACAGGGTGCCCGGCTTGGATTCTCCTACGCCGTTGAGAACCTGGAGCGGCGCGTTCGTCCGCTGGCCGAGTCGATCGGATCGACCTTCGTCGAAAAGTGCGACGTGGCAAACGACGCGCAGATCGAAGAAGTGTTCGAAAAGGCCGCTGATGCGTTCGGCACGATCGATATCCTTGTACATGCGATCGCTTTCGCCGGGCGCGAGGAGTTGTCCCGGCCATACGTTGAGACAAGTCGCGACGGGTTCAAAGTCGCCATGGACATCAGTGTGTATTCGTTCACGGCCCTGGCCCGGGCGGCAGCTACGCTGATGAAGAACGGCGGGTCGATGCTGACCATGACATACTACGGCTCGCAGAAGGTGACGACAAACTACAACGTCATGGGTGTAGCCAAGGCGGCGCTGGAAGCCTCGGTCCGCTACCTGGCAGCCGATCTCGGACCGAAGGCCATTCGTGTGAATGCGATCTCGGCCGGCCCGGTGCGGACGCTCTCGGCGGCGGGGGTGTCAGGATTCAAGCGCATGTACAAGCAATTTGCCGATATGGCCCCTTTGCGCCGCAACATCACACATGAGGACATCGGAGGCACCGCGGTTTGGCTGGCCTCGGATCTGGCCCAGGCTGTCACCGGGGAGATCGTGTATGTCGACTCCGGATACAATATTATGGGTGTGCCGACGACGGGGGATGACGAGGCCCACTAGAACGCTCGAGTCAGGCTTGTGTTCGAAAGATTCCGGACCCAATTCTCACTGGACGAATCCAAGGAACGTGGCGATTATCGGATAGGCCTTGCCCGAGCGATGATTCTCATCGCCTGGCTATTGCTGCTCGTCTACATCGTTGAAGATCTGGCCTACCTCAGGTCCCTCGCCGTCCCTGATCCCTCCAGTTACGTGATCGAATTGTTCTCCGTCCTGGGCTTGGCCGCTATGGGCCTGGTCGCCTGGCTGCTTGTGCGTGCGGGGAGAATCGTGACGGGCGGCTACGTGCTGTCGCTGGGGCTGTTCCTGACTAGTGCGCTCAGCCTGGGGTTGTTCCCGGGCGACCTATTCGTACAGATTACCGGTTTCTTGTTCGCGATCCTCACGGCGGGCTCGGTCATCGGTGGGGCCTCCGGGTATCTCTTCGCCGTCAGCGCCGTCGTGGTCCTTGTGCTGGACTGGATTACCTCCGGAGCGGTGATCGTCTTCACCGACTCGGCCGAAGCTTCTCTGGTGAGCGTATCTTTCCTCGCCGGGCAAGCGGCTGCCTACATCGGTCTGGCAGTCGTCTTGGACCAACTCTCAAGGAACTTCGCCGGGATCGTCCAGAAACTCAAAACTCAGGCGGATCGGCTGAACGATCTGGCCAACACCGACCAGCTGACGAATCTCGCCAACCGCCGACAGATGGCGGCGACGTTGCAGCACGAGTTTCTGCGCTCTAGACGATACAACCACCCCTTGTCGCTTCTCTACCTGGACATGGACGGGTTCAAAGCCATCAACGACCGCTTCGGTCATCTCTTCGGGGATGATGTGCTGACGGGGGCCTCAAAGGCGATGCAAGCGGTTCTACGCGCGACCGACTTGCTGGTCCGGCTCGGCGGCGACGAGTTCGCCGTCTTGTTGCCGGAGACCAATCTCGAGGGCGGACGTGAGGTGGCGGTCAAGCTGCGTGAGGCGCTGTCCGCGTATGCGAGGAGTCTGGGGCCAAGCGTCCCCGAGCTCAGTTTCTGCGCCGGCATCAGCCAACTTCTCGATGAGGACACCTCTCCCGAGGAGATCATCGCTCGAGCCGACATGGCCCAATACCTGGCCAAGTCGGCCGGGCAGGCTCACATTCGCACTCAGCGCGGGTTGGCAGAACCTATTTCGGCCACCCGCAGCTGAACGGCGCGCCAGCGCCGTCGATATTTCCTCCTGACCAGAATCCCGACGCAATCGCGAGCTAAGGCCAAACATAGGTGAAGGGGGCAGC
>CAZGRL010000040.1:27359-29078 GCA_964528155.1 uncultured Anaerolineaceae bacterium | reverse complement strand
CCCCCCCCCCCCCCCCCCCCCCCCCCCCCCCCCCCCCCCCCCCCCCCCCCCACGAGAAACCATTGCCTTACAACCTGAATTCACCCAATTGTGTCGGGGAGACCCCAAGGCAGTCTCCGCCGCAATCGATGCAATCATGACGCGTCACGTGAAACCCTCCGTCGAGCAAGCATGTGAGCGCAGCCCCACAGCGCCCTTCGACTCCACTCTGCCCTGCGGGCCTCGTTCCCGCTCGGGGTGCAGTGGAGGGATGGGGTGCTCAGTGATCCATCGGCCAAGGTGTATGGCTCCACAGTCTCGCTCGGTATGGAAGCATGAAGTCACACGTCCAGCACGACCCATGCCGGGTCGTGGTCGCTGCCGTCACCGGTCAGATTCTCACGCCGAAGGATCCACGATTCCGCCAGCCTCTCCGAGAGCGGCGGGCTCAACCAGATCTGATCGTAGAGCTCGTATCTGGCAGGCTGTCCCGTCGCTTTGAAGCGGTGTGTCCACGCGGCGGACGGTGGAGGAGGGGTGTCTTTCTTCATTGTGCCGGACTCTTGAGGCGCGACCAGTGCGTTTACCAGACCGAGGGTCGGATCCGAGGTGAATGCTCCCAGCAGTGGGGACTCGGCCGGGTCATTCATGTCCCCCAGCACGAGGAACTTGCTCGAGGGACGGGTGCGCGCTTTGACGATGGTGGCCACCATCTCGGCCTGCCGCCGGCGCCGTTGACTGTTGGCTTCCTCGCCGGCCACAGGGTCTTCCCGGAAATCGACATAGTGACTCTTCAGATGATTGACGAAGACGGTGAATAGCTTCCTCGAGCGTGTAGGACTCATGATATCGACCTCCAACAGGTCGCGCCCGAAGACAGGGATACCCGGATCCTCGCGGTGGGTCGCTTGTTGCCACGAGGTTATCCCTCCGATGGGAAGCTTGGACAGAACACCCACGTCGATAAGGCGAGGGTCATTGCCTTCGACAAGGGTCACGTGTGGGTACTTGCCCGCCAGGTGGTCGCGATTGAAGTTTCTGAGCGTATCGATGTCCTCGACCTCCTGCACGGCCAGCACATCCAGGTCCATCTCCCAGATGCGGCCTGCAATCTTGAGCGTGTCGGCTTCATCCTTGGTCTTGACCAGCCGGCCCATGTAGCTGCGGATCTTGAAGGTATCCTGGGGGCCAAACCGGTACAGGACCTGGCTATCGACGGAAGTGTCATCTTTCTGGATGGCATCGATCTCGCCTTCGAAGTTGTAGCGCGAAAAGAGGTTGTTGAGGTTGAACGTTCCTACGGACACCTTCATTGCAGGCCTCCCTGTGTGACGACAAGATCACGGACCTTGCACCGCGTCCGGGCTGAGATAGGGGCCGAGCCCATCACAGCCGAGCCGGCCCTGAAGGGGCATCGGCAACGAAGATGGAAATTGGGATGGAGAGGCGAATTGAGATTGGGCGCCAAGGATACGTCGAGGTCGCTCAATGAGCAACTGGCCGTCTCCTCCGGCCGACAAGCCTAAGAAAACCAGACCTGCTGCGAGGTGCAATGTGCCGCCAGATACGTCCTGCGTCAAGGGTGCATACGGAGTTCTGTGGCACTCCCCTGGGAGTATTGGTGGATTTGGGTTTGTTGGGGGGGGGGGGGGCCCCCCCCCCCCAAAAAAACCCACAAAGGTGGGCGGGGGGGCCCCCAACCCCGCGGGCACCCCCCAGGACACGCCAGGGGGGGAAGGG
>CAZGRL010000040.1:0-27349 GCA_964528155.1 uncultured Anaerolineaceae bacterium | reverse complement strand
CGCCGCCCAACAAACCCAAATCCACCTGATCTGCTTCGCGGCGTGCAACCTACCGCCGGATACACCCCTGAGTCAATGCCGGGTTGACAAGGGTATGCTTTGGCAAGATAATGAGCTTCACAGACCACGAAAGGCAGAGACGGAGGAAAGTACGCGGGGGAAGTCGTCAGGGAGGTCGGGTCATGACTGAGAACCCGGCCCGACGGAAACCCGCCGAAGTTCCCTCCTGAGCCGCCCGGGGGAACAGCCTGAGTTCGAACAGGCTCAGTAGTTCGGGCCGGAGCCCCCCCGTTATCCGAGGGGAGCCGATCGCTAATATGGCCGTCGGCGGCGAGCGGGCCCAAGTGGGCCAATGAGGGTGGTACCGCGGGGATTTAACCCCGTCCCTCTTCGGGACGGGGTTTTCTTGTTCATGCAGCTGTGCGCCGATCGCGTGCGCGGGAGGTTCGATGCTGGACAGATTGACGCAACTGGAAGAACGTGCGCTGGCTGAACTCGGCAACGCCGACGACGAAGCCGGGCTTCAGGCGTGGAAGGTCAAATACCTGGGTCGGTCGGCTGAGCTGGCCGAAATCCTGGACGGTCTGAGGACCCTGCCCAAGGAAGAACGGCCGGCCGTTGGAAGGCAGGCCAACCAGCTCAAAGCGAACCTGGAGCGAGCCTTCGCCGCTCGAGATGATGCCATGCGCGCCGCGGCGCTGGAGCGTTCATTGTGGGGAGAAGGCCTTGATGTGACTCTCCCGGGACGGACGCTGACTCGCGGCCGGATGCATCCTGCGAACAGTACGCTGCGTCAGATCGCCCGAGTTTGGGCAGAAATGGGGTTTCAAGTCTACCGGTCGCGCGAGGTCGAGACGGATGAAACCAACTTCGGCCTGCTCAACATGCCGCCGCATCACCCGGCACGTGATCAGTGGGACACGTTCTACACACGCCAGGAGGGTGTGCTGCTCAGGACGCACACCTCGCCCGGTCAGATCCGGGTCATGCGCGAACGCGCCCCGGAACCGATCCGGGTGATCCTTCCAGGCATGTGTTATCGATACGAACAGATCACAGCCCGCTCGGAGATCCAGTTCAATCAGGTGGAAGGATTGGCGGTCGGGCACAACATCACCTTCGCCGATCTGAAAGGGACGCTCAATGCGTTCGCGCGGCGCATGTTCTCTCAGGATATCCAGACTCGTTTCCGCGCGGCTCACTTCCCTTTCACCGAACCTTCGGCCGAGATGGACATCGAGTGCCTGGTGTGCGGCGGCGTCGGCTGCGCCGTGTGCAAAGGGACCGGCTGGTTGGAGGTCCTCGGATGCGGGATGGTGCATCCCGCCGTGCTGGAGAACGGCGGATACGATCCGCACGTGTTCTCGGGGTTCGCCTTCGGCATGGGATCTGAACGGATCACGATGAATCTTCACCGCATCGATGACATCCGGTATTTCTGGGCGAATGATATGCGTTTCCTGGAGCAGTTCTGAGAACTGCCGGATGTGATCCTATGCCATCTGTCACCTGACGAAGTGCGAGGGTTGGGCGGCATGTTCTCACCACCGAAAAAGCAAGAAAGCGAGAACGGAGGATAACGTGGATCAGCAGGAAGGCTCTCGGCCAGATCTGGGAGAAGAGCTCCGAAGCCTCGGTGCGAATCTGAAGCAGATGCTTGAGGAAGCGTGGCAAAGCGAGGAGCGGGTGCAGTTGCAGCAGGAGATCGAGTCGGGCCTGAAGGATGCCGCAGATACGTTGCGAGCCGCGGCAGCCGACTTCGAGCGGAGTCCTGCGGGGCAGCGGCTGAAAGACGAGATGAAAGGCGTCGGTGAGAAGATGCGAAGCGGACAGCTGCAGGATGATGTGCGATCGGAGCTGGCCGAAATCCTGCGCAAGCTCAATGACGAGCTGCAAGCCGCGGCCTCCCGGTTGTCCGATCGTCGATCTTCCGGCGATCGCGAAGGGCGCGTCTGACGACGCCGGTTGCCACCAGAAACGAGAGGGCGGTGCGCGGCGACCCTCCCATCGTGTGGAGAGTCGTGGCCGCTGCCGGCTCAGGAGTGTCGAATGAAGGTTCCGATTTCTTGGCTCAAGGAGTTCGTCGACATCGACCGGCCGATCGAAGACCTGGCCGATCGTCTCACCCTGGCGGGGCTGGAGGTCGAAGAAATCCAGTTCGTCGGCCTTCCGATCCCGGAGTTGCGGCACCGCGCCGAGCGAGCTGGAAAGCACAGCCGATCCGTCCGGGTATCCGGCCTTGCCTGGGATCCGGAGAGGATCGTTGTGGGAGCGGTTCTGGAGGTCATGGCGCATCCTGACGCCGATCGACTCGTGCTTTGCCGCCTGGATGAGGGCGAGCGCGAGCACGTCGTCCTCACCGGCGCCCCCAACCTGTTTCCGTACAAGTCGAAGGGCCCCCTGGATGTGCCCCTCAAAGTCGCCTATGCACGCGAGGGGGCAGAGCTCTACGACGGTCACCAGTCCGGCTGGGAGCGGATGACCCTCAAGCGGGCCAAGATCCGGGGAGTGGAATCTTACTCCATGGCGTGTTCGGAGAAGGAGCTGGGTATCTCCGACGACCATGAGGGCGTCATCATCCTGGACGACGACGCCCCGGTGGGCATGCCGCTTGCCGAGTACATGGGGGATGCGGTCCTGGACATCGCCATCACACCTAACGTCGCCCGCGACGCCAACATCCTGGGCGTGGCGCGCGAGGCGGCTGTCTTGACGGGGATGTCACTCAAGGAACCCTCCTACGAGATTCCCTGGACGGGAGCTGCCATTGAAGGACGTGTGACGATTGAGATCCGCGTCCCCGACCTCAATCCGCGCTTTGTCGCCGGACTGATTGAAGGCGTGACGCTTGGGCCAAGCCCCTACCGGCTGCAATACCGTCTGCGTCTGGCCGGGATGCGACCGATCAACAACATTGTGGACGCGACGAATTACGTCATGCTCGAGGTCGGCGAGCCTCTCCATGCCTTCGACTACGACGCGCTGGTCCGGCGCGCCGGCGGAAAGCCGCCGAAGGTCCTGACCCGACTGGCCGAACCGGGCGAGCGGCTGACGACCCTGGACGGAGTTGACCGGGCGCTGGACGATTTCACCGTACTCGTGGCGGACGAGGCGGGGGCGTTGTCGATCGCCGGGGTGATGGGCGGGGCCGAGACGGAAGTGAGCGACAAGACGCGCAATATCCTGCTGGAGGGCGCGGCCTGGAACTACATCAATATCCGGCAGACTCTCGCCGCGCAGAAGCTCAGCTCCGAGGCGGCATATCGATTCTCACGCGGCGTGCACCCGGCGATGGCCGAGAGAGGCGTGCGCCGTGGCCTGGCGTTGATGCATCGCTTGGCCGGGGGAGAGATCGCCGAAGGATTGATCGACGAATACCCAAAGCCGGCCGAGACGCACTCGGTAGAGGTCTCCTCAGCCGACACTGCACGCTGGCTGGGCGTGGAGCTGGCGACGGAAGACATCGCCGACATCCTGCGTCATCTTGAGTTCGCGGTCGAGGTCGACGGCCAGGTCGTGCGGGCGACACCTCCGGATCATCGTCTGGACATCGGCCGCGGCATCGTTGGGGTGGCCGATCTGATGGAGGAAGTGGCGCGAGTCTACGGTTACGATCGGATCCCGGAGACCCAGATTTCGGACACGATCCCGCCTCTGTATGGGAATCCGTTCCTGGAAAGGGAGGAGAGGATCCGCGACCTGCTGATCGAGCTGGGGCTACAGGAAGTGATCACCTACCGTCTGACGACCCCGGAGCGCGAGGCGTGCATCGTGCCGGAACTGGCCAAGTCTGAGGAGGCGTACGTCTGGCTGGCGAATCCCATCGCCAGTGACAGGGTTGTTATGCGTCGGAGCCTGCTGGCCAGCGTCCTGGAAGTCGCGCGACGGAATGCGCGGATTCGCGATCGCATGGCGATATTCGAGATTGGGCCGGTCTACATCCCGGTGGAGGACGGCTTGCCGGATGAGCCCCCCAGGTTGGTGATCCTGATTTCCGGGCCTCGTCAGCCGAGCACCTGGCAGGGTAGCGACACTTCGCTCGTAGACTTTTATGATTTGAAGGGCATGGTCGGCCAGATGCTGGACGGCCTGCACATCGGGGATGTTCGATATGTCTCCACGTCACAGGCTTCGTTCCACCCGGGAAAGTGCGCGCAGGTTTGCAGCCGGGATCGAGTGCTCGGGATCATCGGTGAACTGCACCCGACGGTACAGGACGAATACGAGTTGGGCGAAAACCGAGTGCTGGCCGGCGAGTTCGACCTGGCCGTGATCTCTGACCTCTTGCGAGAACGGTTCCCGATCGTGCCGATCCCGGCCTATCCGGCTGTCCTGGAGGATCTGGCGGTGGTCGTCGATGAGGCGATTCCGGCGAATCGAGTGCAGCAAGTCATCCGAGAGGCTGGCGAGCCCTTGCTGCGCCAGGTCAACCTTTTCGATCTCTATCGTGGAGAACAGATTGCGCAGGGGAAGAAGAGCCTGGCCTATTCTGTCGTGTATCAGGCCGATGATCGAACGCTCACCGACACGGAAGTCGCCGGCGTGAGGCAGAAAATCATCTGGCGTTTGAAGGAAGAGTTGGAGGCGGATCTTAGGATGTAAATCGGACGGGGACTGGCCGCCAATGAGTTGACCGAAGTCAGGCTTTGGCGTCCGGCTCAGGGAAACTCTCTGCGCGGAGAATGGCAACCGCCGCCAGCTGTGCCACGACCATCAGCAGACTGCTGTCATCGTCGGAAAACTCTCGGTCGGACGCCTTGTTGATCGCTTCGATCACGCCCAGCACTCGCTCTCCATCAAGAAGAGGCACACAAGTCAATGACCGCGTGTGAAAGCCGAAGGTCTCGTCGACCATCGGCGAGAAGCGCGGATCCTGGCGGACGTCCGTGACCGTCTGTGCGATGTGGTTAGTGGCCACCCAACCGGCGATGCCCTCCCCTGGAGCCAGGCGATATCCTTTCAATCGATCACGAGCCTGACCGTGCACGACGGCGAAAACCAACTCAGTCGTCTCCTCGTCGAGCAGCATCAACGAGCCTGCGCTCGCGCCGACCACGGCCAGGGCTGAGGCCAGCAGGTCATCAAGCAGAGCAATGACGTCCATGCCCGGCGAAAGCTGGTGGATCAGATCCTGCAGGCCACTCAGGGTGCGCACCGAAGAGCGCAGGATGCCGAGTTCTTCTTTTAGCCCGCGATTCTCGTCGCGCAGACGCGCGACCTCCAATTGAAGAAAACGGACTGGATCGTGTGTTTCCATTTGGGTCTTCCCCTCCCCGGCATCATAGCACATTCGGAGGCCGGCGCAACCAAGAGACGCGCATCCGGCCATGAGGCAGACCCTATCGTCACTGCAGTCGCCAGTTGCGCATGGTATCATCGCCAGGAGGAAGCGGCGTCTTGTGTCAGGGATCCTCGCGCAGACACTGAGATGTAGGAGGTGACTTCTCGTGAATCTGTATTTCTCGTGCTCACTCACCGGCGGGAGGGAAGACGAACGGATCTACGGTCACATCGTAAATCACCTGCTTGAGCGGGGGCACGAGGTCCCGACGGCCCACCTGGCTCGACCGGAGGTGATGGACCTCGAGCGAGTCGTCATCCCGGCCGATGTCTATCGGCGCGATATTAACTGGATCGAAGGTTGTCAGGCGATGATCGCCGAGGTCAGCACGCCGTCGCACGGTGTCGGGTATGAGATCGCCTATGCGCTGGGCCGGGGTAAACCGGTGCTATGTTGTTATCGGGAGGGTAGGCCCGTGTCGAAGATGTTGACCGGGAATGATACGCGCGGGTTGGAGATTCGTGCTTATCGTGACGAGGATCATGCCATCGAGGTGATCGATACTTTCCTGCAGGCGCTGGACGACCGGTAAGCGGTTCTCGTCGTCGCCGTCGGCGATCGGTGTGGATCACGCCGGGCGCGTCTGGAAGGATCATCGCTGGAGGGGCGAGAATGAATGCCAAGGAACCCAAACTACTTGCAGACCTGCACTGGCTGGGTCATGACAGCTTTCGCATCGATGGGCCGATGGTGATTTACATCGATCCGTGGCAGCTTCCCGACAACTGCCCGCCCGCCGATCTCATCCTGGTCAGCCATGATCACTTTGACCATTGCTCGGATGAGGATGTCGCCAGGATACGCAAAGCCTCCACTCGAGTGGTGGCCAACCCGGGCGCCGCCGCCAAGATCACTCAGCCTGTGAGCGTGCTCCGGGCGGGCGAGACGACGACGGCCGGCGACGTCGAAATCGCCGCCGTCCCAGCCTATAACATCGACAAGCGCTTCCATCCGAAGGCCGAGGGCCATATTGGGTTCCGGATCACGCTGGGAGATGAGTGCCTGTACTTTGCCGGGGACACGGATCACATTCCAGAGATGCAAGGCCTTCAGTGCGACGTGGCGCTGCTTCCGGTGAGCGGAACCTACACCATGACGGCCGAGGAGGCGGCTCAGGCCGTGGAAACAATTCAGCCCAGAGTGGCCGTCCCGATGCATTATGGCGCGGGCGTCGCCGGGACGTCGGAGGATGCGGAGCGCTTCCGCCGGTTGTCCAGCGTGCCGGTCGTCATCCTCGAGGATGAAGGAAGACCAAGGGGGGAAACTTCAGGCTAGGAAGGGCGTGTCGGCTGGCGGCACCAAAACCGGGCGAGGGTTGCGTCAGACGGCTTCCACGCGTTCGATCTCGGGGAAGAACTGCCGGACGCTCCCCTCAACCCATCCGTGAAGGGTCGTTTCCGTCAAGGGGCACTGTTTGCACGCCCCGCCCAGTTGAACCTTGAGCACGGCCCCATCAAATTCGATCAGTTTCACCCAGCCGCCGTGATAGTGCTCAATGTACGCGCTGAGCGTCTCGATCAATACGCGCATCCGCTCAGTCGGCGAGGCATCTGCAACGTGATTGTGGCCGGCGCTATTGATCGGATCCATATGACTTCCCTTTTCGGTGGCTGGCTGGAGCGATGGAAATCGTCGTCGCCACGGCTTTTGGATAGCCCGGGGCCGCATCCGCTAGCGGCGCGATCGGTCGCCCTTATTCCAATCCTACTCCGGCGTGCATCCCTTCGTGCAGCATTTTGACGACGTGTTCATGGGTGCTGCGCAGGCGCTCGGCGATCACCTCGGCCAAGTGCTCGAGGATCACAACGCCCGTCTGTGGGTGCGTCTCACACAGCCGGCGCAGTACCTGGCCGCGGATACTCAGCAGCCGACAATCTTCGATTGCGACCGCGGATGACGTGTACGTCCGTCGCCCGAGTGCGGCCGACCATCCAAGTACGCCTCCGTCTGTCAGCTCGGCCACCGTCAGGACCTCGCCGTCATATGGCTTGAAGCGGATCTCCACGTGTCCGGACAGTACAACGTAGAGCTTGTCGGCGCGAGCGTCCTGAGGGAAGACGACGGCCCCGGCTGGGACGGTCTCTTCGTTGAATCGGGTCGCTAGAAGCTCGACCTCGTCGGCCTTAAGGCCTCCACGAAACAAAGGCAGGGATGAGATCACTTCTGCGTGTACCAACCTGCGTCTCCTGCAGTGGGTCGGCCTAAGTCTACGGTGGGGAACTCGGGCGGTCGAAGTGGCTTCCGTCCCAATTTGGATGACTTCCGTCACCTAAGAGCTGCAGTCCGAATTGTGCCGGGCGTCACAGGATGGGCGGCGCCCTTGACGGGACCCGAGTTTCCCGTATACTAGGGAGCACAGTCAGACGTCTGGGTGCCCCCCTCACCTGGATGTCTGCCTGTGCTTTAAGCCCAGGTCACCTCCCCCGGGGCAGGTGATCCCCGTAGATCGTCGCAACCCGGCTTTGCGAAAGAGGAGGGGGGCCGCTCAGAGTCGCCCGGCGGTGACATCGTCGGCCCGGTCGGGCGGCTGCGGTTGGCGTAGCTGCGAGAGCATCCCTCCTAGCAGGCCTCCGCCGACCAACCCGGCCCCCAAGCATCCGCTGAACATCACTGTCAACATGGTCATTCGTTCTGCTGCCCGGGGAGCCCCTACGACCCAGCCAGCGGCCTCCATCGTCAAATCCACCACCAGGAAGGCCACCGCCGAAGCCAGCCCGACGGACAAGGCCAGATGCCAGGCCCCGCCGGGCGCCCGAAGCCGCCGGATGAGGGCCCAGGTGCTGATCCCGGCGATCACAAACGAACAGACGGTGAAGACGGTCGTGAACAGTCTGTGCACGGGAAGCCGGGGTTAGAGCGCCTGGGCGACGGCCGACTCGATGTTGAGCAGGGTGAAGCCGAGGATGAAAGTCGTGGGAGCGAACCCGAGCAGGCCGGTAAGGGCCATGCGCCGGGTTTCGCCGGAATGGAAGAGTCGAGCCATCGAGAGGCCCCAGCCGGCGCCTCCGGCCAACAATCCCCCGATGGCCGGGATGGCGGCCAGGGCGATGTTCATCGAACCTGGATCTTCAAGACGATGGCCGGGGAGAATCTGAAAGACCAGCTCCCCGAGCAGGACTCCTAACAACGTGCCGCCGAAGAGGCCGACAGCCGTCGCCCCGGCGCCCTACAACACAGCGACAACGCGCTTGTCCAGTGGCGTCGATCAACCTCGGCGGCGCTACGCCACAATGACCGGCCCCCGTCAGGATGACTTCCATCTCAATCCGTCCCGGTCGCGAGTTGTGCAGATGGATTCTTCGGCGGTTCAGAACGATTTGAATCTCATCAACCAGGCGATGACCGCCAGCCCGTCGTAGCCGATCACGGTCAGCAGGACCGGATTTCCCCTGGCCAGGATGGCGCGGATCTCATCCTCACCTGCGGGCTCGATGGGTGGGTGCTGGTTCCCTCCCTCGAAGTATTGCAGACCGGCCGCCTTCCTGGCCGCGCCGTAGATGCTGGAACCAAGCCCGGCCATGGCGCCGACCATCACGATCAGCAGGATGAGCGAGGCCCATATCCAGATCTGGCTCCACCATTGTCCGATCACGCCGGCGGCGATCCCGCTGAGCAGAAGCACGAGCAATGAGAGGTACATCACACCGAAGGAGTTGCCCGAGAGCTCGAGCAATCCTCGGATGCGCTCAAGGTTGAGCTCACGGCGCAAGGCGAATGTGGCGCTCGTGGAAGCGCCGTGCGCCAACAGAAACCAAAGAGAGCCAGGATATGCAGATACACAAGCCAGGGGTACATGGGGTTCGTCTCCTCCTCCGGTGATAGCGGTGCATTCGATTGATGGGAGACCCTCACCGTCTCCCGAGAAGCGCGCCGACTCTCGTCGAGGAATGAGAGTCGAGGTGTGAACATTTAGAGGATCTTTCTCAGGGCTTCCCCAAGCCGTTGCGCTTCATCGATCGTGTTGTAGTGGGCAGCACCGACACGAACCATACCCCCGCGTCCTTCCAAACCCAGGCGCTCGGTCACTGCAAGGGCGTAGTAGTTTCCATCCCAGACGTAGAATCCCTCCTGACCGAGACGCTCGGCGATACGCCTGGGCGAATGTCGCTCGTGAGTGAACGACACGGTTGGAACGCGCCAGGAGATCTCCTCATCATCCGTGATGCCCCAGATCCTCACACCCGGTGCCCCTTCCAGAACGCGAATCAGTTCTCGGCTGAGGCTCATCTCATACGCTTGAATGCTGGCCATGGCGGCCTTCAGATGAAGTCGACGGCCGCTGTACGCCGACGCCAGGCCCGGCATGTGCTCCTTGCCGTAGTCCTCTCCCAGCCTGGCCAGATACTCGATCGCACCGAGCGTCCCGGCCAGCCCTTCGTGGTTCTGGGTGCCCGTCTCGAACTTGCCCGGCGGGTCGTCTGGGGCCGGCCGTACTTTGTACGCCCGCAGCCGGTCGAGCAGTTCGTACTTGCCGAACAGGGCTCCCACATGCGGACCAAAGAACTTGTACGCTGAGACGACCAGGAAATCGGCATCGAGCGACTTCACGTCGATCGGCCGGTGAGGTGCATACTGAACGGCGTCAACATAGCACAGGGCGCCGAATTCGTGGGCAAGGCGGATGATTTCGGCCACAGGGTTGATCGTGCCGACGGCGTTGGAGGCGTAGCCAACGGCTACCAGTCTGGTGCGATCGGTCAGCATATCTTTCAGGCGGTCGACCTGGAGTGTGCAGTCTTCTACGTCGAAGTCGAGCCAGCGGACGGTGCAACCGCGATCTTCGGCGACAAGCAACCAGGGCGAGATGTTCGCGTCGTGGTCCAGCCGGGTCACGACGATTTCGTCGCCCGGCTTGAACTCCCCGGCCAGCGCCCGACTCAGGCTAAGTGTCAGGGTGGTCATATTGGGACCAAAGACGATCTCTCGCGGATCCTCGGCGTTCAGGAAATCGGCCATCCCCCGGTGGGCCTCATCCAGGATCGCGTCCGAAGCCATGCTCGTCGGGAAGGCCCCCCCGTGATTGGCGTTTGCCGTCTCTAGGTAGTCGACCATCCGGTTGACCACCTGCCTCGGAACCTGAGTGCCGCCTGGGTTGTCAAAGAAGACTTTCTCGTCGGACAGGGCCGGGAATTCGGCGCGGATCAAGCCGGGATCGAGTGTCATTGAATCTCCTAGACACGGGACGCTGCGAGCATGCGTTTACTTCGTGGGAGACCGCCCACAGGCGGTCGTTCTGCGAGGCGATGCCCTCGCCTACGCCTCGCTCAGAAGCCGCTCAGCTTGCGCCAGATCGGCTGGCGTGTTCACGTTGAAGAAGCTTCGGCGGCCCGGATCCAGGCGCTCCAGGATATCATCCTCGACGGGCAGAACGCTGACGCGAGAGAAGAAGCTGATCATGCGCATGTCTCCCGCCTCGAGGGAAGCCTCGATCTCCGTCAAACAGCCCCTGTCGTACACAGCGTGCATCGGCTCATACTCGCCTGCTGGTCGTGGGATGACGACGTCCGCCTGCGGGGCCAATCCGATGAGGTACATTAGCAGAGCGCGACTGACGAAAGGCATGTCGCATGCCAAAACGAGAACCTTATCGCCGTGAGCGGCCTTTAGAGCCGTTCGCAGCCCACTCAGTGCTCCGGCGCCGGGCGACTCGTCCGGGGCCAATCTCACCCCCAGGAACGCATAGTCTTCCGGACGGTTTGTGGTGATCAAGATTTCGTCACCGAGATCTGCCACGCGATCCAGAAGGCGTCTGACCAAGGGTTGTCCGTCGAGCAAGACCAGGCCCTTGTCACGACCCATGCGGCGAGACTGCCCTCCCGCCTGGATGGCCACCGTCAGCATGAGGTAATTTTACCGTGTGCTCGACGAAACCCAATTCCGCCTGGTCTTCTCTGCGGCGTGCAACATGTTGCCGGATACACCCGCCCATCAGCGCCGGTCCGGAGGGTTCCTGGCGACGGAGTATAATACGGAGAGGATTGGGATGATTAGTCTCGAAGAACATCTCGACTCTATGACTACGGAAGGGGAGCTGTACGAGCGGCTCGAGGATGGCTCTCTCCGTTGTTATGCCTGTGGTCACAGGTGCCTGATCAAGCCTGGCCGGCGTGGAATCTGCAAGGTCCGCTTCAACGAGGACGGGATCCTGCGTGTTCCCTGGGGGTATGTGGCCGCGCTCCAGGTCGATCCGACGGAGAAGAAACCTTTCTTCCATCTGTATCCCGGCTCAGACACGCTGACCTTCGGCATGCTGGGCTGCGATTTCCACTGCTCGTATTGTCAGAACTGGGTCACCTCTCAGGCGCTCAGAGATCCCGCATCGAACATCTCCGGCAACTACGTCCGAAAGGTCACTCCGGGGGAGCTTGCCCATCATGGGAAGATAATGGGCGCACGCGTCGTGGGGTCGTCGTACAACGAGCCGCTGATCACCTCGGAATGGGCGATGGAGGTGTTCAAGTCAGCCAGGGCGGCAGGGATGGAGGCGGTCTTCATCTCGAATGGAAATGCCACACCGGAGACCCTGGAGTACTTGCGGCCGGCCGTCCGTGGCTACAAGATCGACTTGAAGACGATGCAGGACCGCCAATACCGCAAGCTTGGTGGAGTCCTCGACCACGTACTGGACACAATCCGCCTGGCGCACGAAATGGGTTTCTGGGTCGAAGTCGTCACGCTTGTGATCCCCGGTTTCAACGACAGTTCCGAAGAGTTGATGGACACCGCGCGCTTCGTTGCTTCCGTCTCACCCGATATCCCGTGGCACGTGACAGCCTTTCATCAGGATTACCGGATGACCGACCCCGATAACACAACATCGTCGTCGCTGATCCGGGCGGCCGAGATCGGGATCGAGGCGGGGCTGCACTTCGTCTACGCCGGCAATCTGCCTGGCCAGGTGGGGCCCTACGAGAATACCTACTGTCCATCGTGTGGGACGCTGTTGATCGAGAGACTGGGTTACGTGATCCTGGGGTACCACCTGTTGGATGACGGAATTTGTCCGAAGTGCGGTTCGACGGTCCCCGGCGTGTGGTACAAGGATGCCAGCCAGGTGCGGACTGGGTCGGCCGCAGACCTGTTTTCCCGGCGTCCCCGACGGGTCAGTTCGATCTGAGGTGCGGACCCCTGAAGCAGGATGGCATCCGCTAGTCCGGATCGTCGGAAGCGTATGCTGGGATCGACGTCTGGTATATTGAGTGGTTGACTTTGCACAGGTATTCGACTAGCAGCTTTCATGGACCCCGATTCTCTTCCGGTGAAGCTTCTCCTGACGTTCGACCCCATCCCCGAGACGAGGGAGTCCTACTTCAACTATGTGTTGGGGGAATTCGTTCCAACCCTGGAGCACCTCGGCCTGACGATGTCCGAAGCCTGGCACACCGCATATGGCGAGTATCCGCTGCGGCTGACGGCATTCGTGGCCCATGATCAAGAGACGCTCGACCGAATCCTCGACTCCGAGACATTCAGACAATTAGAATCCCGCCTGCAGACCTATGTGGTGAACTACACCCGGCGCGTCGTCCCTGTCCGGAGTCGATTCCAGTTCTAACTCTGTCGACGACGGGCTCAGCCTCCCCGCACTGCCTCAGGCGCTCTCCGAGCCCCACAAAGCCGCCGGGCGCACAACGCCTCAATCGTGACGTTCTTCACAACACGTGATATAATTATTCCGCCCTGGCTCGTTGAACATCGCAGATTCGTCGCAACTGACCTCATCCTTGCCTTGCCAGGGCAAAGCTTCTCAGGATTTGGCGTGCGGGTGGAAACATCACCCGCACGCCCTTTTTGGCCACACCAGGGCTAAATCAACCAAATCCAACCGCATTGAGCGCAGATTATCACCCCCGAGGATGACAGTTGGCACTAGGCCCCGGGGAGACCAGAAGCTACAGTGAGTGCAGTTCCCACTCGCACGGTAGGAGGTGGAAGATGGCTTGGGTATCCTGGGAGCCGCTCAAACGAAGAGTCTGTGATCGAGTCGGCGAGGAGGTCGCCCTGGAGGCACGGTTGATCTTCCCCAGTGACATTCTGCCCGACCAGCCGGCGAGGGTGACAGGCCACCGCTGCTCGCGGTGGGCCACCTGCAACGCCCTGGACCAGCCCACCTGCTGCTGGGCCGGGACGCTTCCGGGGTATGATCCTTTCGTCTGATCCGACCCGCTGCCAGGAAGAAGACCGCGACTCTACGCTAGCCTTTGAAAAAAACAGCCCCATGAAAGGGGCTCATCAAGAAATGTGCCCGCGCAGATCGGCGGGCACTATCATTTCCCGGATTGCGGCCAGGTCAGGCTACGCCGAGCTGTCGTCCGACTTTCTCGAACGCCGAGAGACCGCGGTCGAGGTCGTCGCGAGTATGAGCCGCGGATAGCATCACCCGCAGTCGGGCTTTCCCGCGTGGGACCGTCGGAAAGCCGATTGCCATTGCAAACACGCCATCCTCGAAGAGCTTTCGGCTGAAGTCTTGAGCAAGCGGGGCTTCGCCGAGCATGATCGGAGTGATCGGGGTGGCACTGGCGCCGGTGTCGAAGCCGAGGCCTTGCATCTCGCGCTTGAAATAGTCGGCGTTCTCCCACAGCCGCTTCACCAGTTCTTCGGACTCTTCGAGCAGATCGACGGCGGCCATGCAGGCGGCCACGTCGGGCACGGTCATGGCGGAGGAGAACAGGAACGGGCGGCCGCGCTGCCGAAGCCAATCGACGATCGTCCGATTCCCTGCCACCACGCCGCCGACGACGCCGAAGGCCTTTGACATGGTACCCACTTCGACGTCAACCTTTCCGTGAAGCCCGTAGTGATCGACGATCCCTCGCCCGCCTCGGCCGAGTACGCCCTCCCCGTGGGCATCATCCACCATCAACAGACAATCATTCTCACTGGCGACTTCGTAAAGCGCGTCGAGCGGCGCGATGTCGCCGTCCATGCTGAAGACGCCGTCCGTCACGACGAGGGCGCGAGCGTGAGACTCCTTGCGTCCCTCTGAGATCACCCGTCGCAGGTCCTCCGGATCACAATGCGCGTAGCGCATGACTTGCGCGCCCGAGAGGCGGCAGCCGTCGATGATGCTGGCATGGTTGAGCTCATCGGAGAAGATGATGTCATTCTTGCTCACCAGAGCAGGAATCGTCCCCAGGTTGGCGTTGAAGCCGGATTGAAAGGTGATGGCTGACTCGACTCCCTTGAAAGCCGCAAGCTTGCGTTCCAGCTCGAGATGGATGTCCATCGTCCCGGCGATCGTGCGCACAGCCGCCGGGCCGACACCATAGCGTTCGATCGCATCTTTGGCCGCCTGGACGAGACGGGGGTGATTGGCCAGACCAAGGTAGTTGTTCGAACAGAAGTTGAGCACCTCCAGTCCGTCCACGATCAGCCAGGCACCTTGCGGGGAGCTCAGCGTGCGGACCGTCGTGAAGAGCCCGCTGCGGCGCAGGTTTGACAGTTCGTCTTCGATCCATTGTGTCTTCGATGAGGGCATGGGGATCCTCTCAGAGGGACTGCAATTCTTCTTCGGACCGGCTGGCGATCAGGGCCAGTTTCTTCTTGCGCGGAAGCGCCTTGATTGCCTTTTCACGACGCATGGCCGTGGAAAGATTCGGCTGAGGCTCAAGATACGCCAGGCGCAGAGGCCTGCGGGTCCGGGTATATCGGGCTCCGTAGCCGGAACGATGTTGTTTGAGGCGTCGCTCGGGATCGGTCGTCCAGCCGGTGTAGAATGTGCCGTCGGCACATTCGATCATATAACAGAAGTACTCGGTCACGCGGGGATTATACGCCCGGCCCGGCGGTGAGCGAATCTCATAGGTGTATCCCCCTTCATCGGTCGAACGATCAATGCGCGTGGATGGGCTAGGGTGAACGGAGGCCGGCGCTGGTTCTGACGCAATCTCTCTGCGCATCGGTGTTCTTGCTGGGCGGCATCGGGATGCTGGTCTACGGTGTCCGTGCGTTGACCGGTAGCCTGCCCTCCTCGCTCACACCCTGGAACCGGCGCAAGGGGCCGTGGTCGGATGAAGACAAGCAGAGGCAGGGGATCGTGGTCGGGATCGTGGTCGTGATGGGCGGGACGATCCTTTTCGTAGGCGGGGTGGGGTTGCTGATCGTCAGCCTTCTTTAGCTCGAGACCCGTATGTCGGAGCCCGGGCTATTTCCGGCGCTTCTTGTCGAGCGGTCGACTTCCGAGCAGACGCTCAGCCAGACCGATCTTGGGGACATCGAGATCTCCCACCTGCTCCTCGCGCGCCCAATCCGACCGGTGGCGGTCGTCTCGCCAGCTGTGATAGGCCTCGGATGCCGAGGTCAAACGCTCGGCCAGGGCTTGCTGGTCCTCGCTGGCAATCAACATCCGCAATTCCTGCAGCTCTGCCAGCAGATCATCCAATTTGGCAAGCACATTCAGTCGATTGTGTCTCAACACCGAGGCCAACCGAGCGCCATCCTCGGAGGCGCCGGAGGCGGTCGTGCTGGCAAAGCGACGGCCTGCCATGCGTCGGATCTCGCGCCATCCCGCCGCCCCGACGGCCACCCGCATGAGGGCTGAACCGGTCAGGGCCGGTAGCCCTTCGGCGACGGCGGCTACCGCGTCGGCCTCTGCCGGCTCGATGAAAAAGGGCGCAGCCCCCAATGCTTTGGCCAATCCCAGGACTGTGTCCACTGCCTTATCGCTCGTCTTAGGTGGGACCATCAAGGCGAACAGACCGCCCTGGAACATATCGGCCCTCGGCGTTTCCCAGTCCTGATGGCTGTCATGCAGGCGGATCGGATTGACGACTGGCGTGCCACCGATGTAGTTCCGATCATCGGGAAGTACGGTCGAGGCCCAGGTGGAGACATTTGCTTTCGAGGGGGAAATGTCCAGAACGACCGACCCCGGCTTGAGAACACCAGCCAGCGCCTGGATCTGGTCTTGAAGGAGCTCCGGGGAGGAGTTCAGGATCACGAGGTCGGCCTTGCGGGCGGCCTTCTCCGGTCTGAACGCCAGGCGATCCACGGCCCCCAGTGTTCGGGCGGCGCGAGCGGAAGCGCCGTCCGGATCATACCCGGTTCGGGAGGCGTCAAGCCCGGCCTCGCCCAGCGCCATCCCGATCGAGGCGCCGACTACGTCCAGGCCGATTAGCACGATCTCGGTTGTCACTGACGCACCTCGCTATTCACGACCTTCCTTGGTAAATACGCCGGGGGAGAAGTGACCGTTCGAGGGCTGCGCAAGGCCGTCGGTCGAAGCTGTGTCAAACTTAGATGAAACAGCCTTGAGGGACGGTTAACTCGCGGTGAGGCAGATGTGAGCAGGTCTGTTCGAGCCGGAGCATGGATCTATTCCGTTGGATCACGCCGGGTTCCGCATTTCAACAGGGATCGCTCGCTATTGGACCAGCATTTGGAACACCTGGCGGGTCGGCCAGCCTACAACCCATCCAAACAGGTCGAATCCCATGCTTGGGGTCAGGAAGAGCAGGACAAGCAAGATCATCGGCCCGTATGGCCGAATGCGTGACAGGAAGTCCTGCCCGCTTGGGGGCAAGAAATACTCTGCGACTTTTTCGCCGTCAAGCGGCGCCAGGGGGACGAGATTGAAGAAGAGCAAGATCAAATTGGTGCTAATGAACACGCTGAGAAGGGAGGAGACGGATGGGAAGATGCTGCCGGCTGGCGCGGCCGGATCGAGCAATCCGGCTCGGAATGGCATGCTGGCCACGATCGCCATGAGCAGATTGGAAAAAGGCCCAGCGGCTGAGACGAGCATGGTCCCGGCCCGGTTGCGCCGTTGAAGAGCATAGGGGTTAATCGGAACCGGCTTGGCCCAGCCAAAACCTGTCACCAACAGGAGAAGGGATCCGATGACGTCGAGGTGGGCCAGCGGGTTGAGCGTGAGCCTGCCGTTAAGCCGGGGTGTGTCGTCTCCGAGTTGATCCGCCGTCCAGGCGTGTGCAAATTCATGGATGGGAAACGCCACCAAGAGCGTGAACACGAGGGAGATGAACACGGGCAAGCTCAGGTTCAGCATAGTGGCGGGATTATACCATCCGGCCTGGATGGTATAATCTTGCGCAATCACCGCGTTGATCGGATGAGGGATGCTACCTGACCTTCAAATGGCCGATGTTCTCAGGCTGAGGAAGCCCCATCCGTGCGGGAGCACCGATTGGGTCGTGGTGCGCCTGGGCGCAGACATCGGCCTGAAGTGTCTCGGTTGCGGACGGCGCATTCTACTCCCCCGTCGTGAACTTTCCCGTCGCTTAAAAACCACTGTTTCCAAAGCCGCTGAATCCGCCCAAGATGCCTGAGCGGCAGCGCATCCTCTTCCTTTTCTCAGATACCGGTGGTGGCCATCGGAGCGCGATGGAGGCGATCATCGAGGCGCTCGAGTACCGCTATCCGGGTCGCTACGAAGCCATTCCCGTCGATGCATTCAAGGAATACGCTCCGCCCCCGCTGAACCGGGTCCCGGCCGCCTATCCGGAGATGGCTCGGCATCAGCGGGCGTGGAGCCTGGGTTACCACGCTTTCGACGGGCCGCGGCGGGCCAAAGCCATCACCGACGCGACATGGCCGTATATCAAGCCTGCGGTGCGCCGTTTGATCGAGGAGCGGCCGGCCGATCTTATCGTCTCCGTTCACCCTTTTCTGACCCGACCGCTGCTCAGGGCCCTGGGCGACGCTCGTCCGCCGTTCATCGTCGTCGTGACCGATCTGGTTTCGGCGCATGCCGCCTGGTATCAGCGCCAGGTGGATCTGTGCCTGGTCCCAACCGAGGCGGCCCGCTGGCGGGCGCTGGAATTCGGCATGAGGCCCGATCAGGTTCAGGTCATCGGTTTGCCGGTCGCCCGGCGGTTCTGCACGCCGGCCGGTGACCGAACTGCCCTGCGCGCCGAGCTGGGCTGGCCGAGCGATCGGCCCATGGTCCTTCTGGTCGGGGGAGGAGAGGGGATGGGGCCGCTATACGCCACTGCCCGGGCGATCGCTGAGATGGGGAGAGAGTTCGGTCTGGCGGTGGTCACCGGCCGCAATCAGCGTCTGCGCGAGCGGCTCGAAGAGGTCGACTGGGAGATCCCGACGTTCATCTATGGGTTCGAGAAACGAATGCCGATCATGATGCAGGCGGCTACGCTCCTGGTGACCAAAGCCGGGCCGGGGACGATCGCCGAGGCGCTGAACGCCGGGTTGCCAATGGTGCTGTACAGTCGGGTTCCGGGGCAAGAGGATGGGAACGTAGCCTACGTTGTGACGGAGGGCGTGGGAGTGTGGGCTCCGGGGCCGGGTAGGACGGCCGCCGCTGTCGGGGAATGGCTGGAGCGGCCAGATGAGCTGCGCAAAGCGGTTGAGGTGGCGCGCTCGGTGGCGCGGCCAGGCGCGGCAGACGAGGTGGCCGGGGTTATTGACAAGTTCCTCGCTGGGCGGCGTGCCAAGAATCGCGCCGCTCCCTAAGCGAGTTCCCGTCCGGGAGACGGGCCGGAATCTCTCCTAGAAGTTCGACACGATATTACTGAAGAGATTCCCCAAGGCAGTCCCGAAGATGGCCAGGGCGATAAGTACGGCTATCCCAACAAGAACAATCAACAATGCATATTCAAGAAAGCCCTGGCCATGTGGGGAGAAAAGAATCATAAATGCCCCCGCACAGGCGGAATGATAATCATACTGCCAGTATAGGCGATCGTGCCTGAAGGGCAATAGCCCCAAGGGGTCACATCCAGCGAATCGGTCGCGGCGGGCTGGCCGAAGGCTTCGAGGAAAGTAGGCGGGTGCACAAGCTGATGCTGCTCTTCCGGCGGCCGGAAGACATCGGTGAGTTCGAACAACGCTGGAGCCACGAGTTTGTGCCACGGGCAGAGCGCATGCCGGGCATCCGTCGTGTGACCGTCAGCCGCGTTTACGGCGGACCGGCTGGGCCGGCCGACCTTCACCTGGTGCACGAGTTCTTCTTCGACAACGCCGATGCGCTCCAGCGTGGGCTTGTTTCACAGGAGGGTGTTGAAGCCGGGCGGGCTCTGATCAACATCGCCGGAAGCTTCGTGAGCCTGTGCTTCGCCGAGCATCTTGAAGAAGACCGACCTGGTCCCAAAGGACCGGAAGCAGAGTAGAACTGTACATCGCACCCGGCCGAAGGAGGTACCTGTCTGAACGACTTTGCTCTGGATCAAGGCTCAACCCTTGGGACATCGGACCTGGAGCAATTTATCCGAACGCATGGAATCCAGGCGGAGATCATCGGCTTGCCGGCCGACACGCCAACCGTCGATCGGGCGGCTGCGGTCGTCGGTACAACACCTGAGCAAATCGTCAAGTCGTTGCTCTTCCTCGTGAATGGGGAGCCACTTCTGGTGATCGCCCGTGGCCCGGAGAATGTTGATCGACGGGCCATCGGCCGGTACATGCAGGTGGGAAGGAAACAGGTGAGCCTGGCGGATCCCGCGGGCGTGCTCTCCATCACCGGCTATCCCGTCGGTGCTCTTCCCCCATTCGGTCACCGCGCGTCGATCCGGACGATCGTAGATGGGAAAGTCACCGATCTTCCGCTGATCTATGCCGGCGGCGGATCGCCCCGGGCGCTCATACGAATGGTACCGGCCGAACTGCTGCGTGTCTGTGGGGCTGAGCTCGTCGATGTGCAGGCTGGATCGAGGCCGGGCGAGGCGTGAAAGCGCCGACGACTTCTGAGCGGATGCCTGGATTCTCCGTTCGAGTCCATCCACGGTGAGGCGACCACTGGGCTGGGGTGTATCCGCGGCGATTGTGTTGTTGATCGTCGGAGGTTATGTAGCCTATCGGTCCATCCGGCCGTCTTCCGTCCGCCTGGCGCGACTGCGCCAATTCTGGGATGACCCGCAAGCCCACGCCGATTGGATGCTTCACGCTGGGCAGGCGTGCGGCGAGGCGCCCTTTGTCGCGCCTACCGATGGCTATATCGGCTTCTTCTGGGGAGACACGATGCGCGCGGCCCACCGTCACCAAGGCCTCGACATTTTCGGTCCGACGGGGCCGGGCGGCCTGGGCGAGACACCCGTCGTCGCCGCATATAGTGGCTATCTCACGCGTCTCCCCACCTGGCATTCAGCCGTGATCATCCGCATTCCGCAGGATCCGCTTCAGCCCGGGCGTCAGATCTGGATATATTACACGCACATGGCCGATCCCAAGGGAAATTCTTTCATCGATCCGGCCTTCCCCCCCGGGACGAGTGAGGTGTTTGTCCAGGCGGGAACGCTGCTCGGGTATCAAGGTAACTACTCGGCGGATCCGTCCAACCCGACCGGCATGCATCTGCATTTCTCGATCGTCCTCGACGACGGAAGTGGAAGCTTCAGAAACGAGCTTGAGATCCAGAACACTGTGGATCCGAGTCCGTATCTCGGTTTCGATGTGAATGCGACGACGGTCGGTGACGCGATTGCCATATGTCCGGATGGATGACTCTTCGACCTCCGTGAGGTCAGACGATGGGAGCATTTGACGGGAAAGTTGCGCTGATCACAGGTGCGGGTCGCGGCATCGGGCGCCAGATCGCCGTGGCGTTTGCGGGGGAAGGTGCGACCGTGGCGGCCAACGACCTGACACCGGTCAACCTGGATGACACCGTGGCGGAGATCACCCGTGCAGGCGGGCGGGCGGTCGCGTACGCCGCGGATGTGTCCAACAAGATGGCCGTGCAGACGATGCTGCACTCGGTGGTCGATGGAATGGGTGGGGTGGATATCCTGGTCAACAATGCCGGGGTAGAACCGCACGCCCGCTTGCTCGACCTCGATGAGTGGGACTGGGACCGAACGTTGGCGGTGAATCTGAAGGCCCCGTTTCTCTTGACCCAGGCGGTCGGTCGAGTGATGGCTGAGCACGCCGGAGGGGCGATCGTCAATATCGCCTCGATTGCCGGTCGCGCACATGGATTGAAGGACCGCTCGGCCTACGTCGCCAGCAAGATGGGACTTATCGGCCTCACTCGGGAAGCCGCGCGTGAGTTGGCTGCATATAATATCCGGGTGAATGCCGTGTGTCCCGGCGTGGTTGCGACGGAGATGACGGCTCGGCTGCGCGAGGATCCTGAGATGATGGCTCGCTGGCTGGCCGACATTCCTCAGGGTCGACTGGGTGAACCAGCGGACATCACCGGAGTCGTTCTGTTCCTGTGTTCCCCCGCCGCTGCCTACATCACGGGACAGGCGCTAAACGTCGACGGCGGTAAGGTGATGTCCTGAGATGGCTTATCTGATCTGTGCCGAAGAGATGGACGGGCAATGGATCGCCCACGTGCCCGATCTTCCGGGCTGCTTCGCCACCAACACCGACAGAGAACGTGCGATCGCAGCCGCGCCACATGTCATCGAGCAGTATCTGGGTTGGTGTGCGGCGCATGACCTGCAAGTCTTGCGGCCATCTCCACCGCTCGTGGTCGGAGAAGTCATTCGGTCCTGGATGTATGAGGACGACTACGAGGTCAATGCCTTCTTCGCCTCTGATCGACCGCCACTCGATCAGGAAGAGATTGAGGAGTTCAGGCTGCTGCTGAACGCCACCCGGGCCGATCTCCTGGAGGAGATCAAAGGACTCGAGCCGATTCAGCTTGACAAGCAAATCACCGGGGAAAGATGGCCGATCGCCGGCGTTCTGAAACACGTCGCAAACGCAGAGCTGTGGTATATGGACCGCCTGAGCCTGGCCTTCCCAAGGAGTGAGCTGCCGGACGACCCGCTGGACCGTCTATCGAGAGTGCGCGAGCATCTTCACGGCCAGATACCTGAGCTGGCCCGCCGGACGGGCGTGGTAACGCTCTCCGGTGAGACATGGTCGGCGCGCAAAGTCATCCGGCGCACACTCTGGCATGAGCGTGATCATACGTTGCATATCCGCAAACTGCTGTCGAGGGTGCGTTAGGTCGGCGCCCTGATATTTCGCTTGCCGTGCGAGGGGCGGCAGACAGAGACGGAGGCTCCTGGACCGATGACCGAACTCGCCGAGTACCGCAATCGCTTGATCGCCCGCTATGTCAGCCAGTTGGAGGAGCTCTCCGGGCTTATCGCTGGTATGTCGGAAGAGCGCATCAGGCGCGAACTCGAACTCGGCGGATGGTCAACGCATCAGGTGCTCACACATATGCGGGATGTTGAGGCGCGGGCGTTTGCGCCTTGTATTTCGAAGATCCTGGAAGAGGATTCCCCAAAGCTGCCGAGCTTCGATCCAGAAGTCTGGATGGATGAGCACTATGACTCGCAGGAGGCAGTCGGCGCGATCCTGAACGAGATCCAGGATCTGCGCTCCAGGGGCAGCAGACTGATACAACCTTTGGGTGGAGATGACTGGAGCCGTACGGGGGTGCATCCGAGCTTCGGCGTTCGCACCCTGCAATGGTGGATCGAGTACTCGGTGAGCCACTTCGACGAGCACCTCGAACAGCTGGCTAAGAGCCGAGAGGCATAGAGCGTCGATCATCGCCAGAGGCGACGACCTGCAGCCCAGGCGTCGTTATCGGAGATCTGTCCAGGACGAAGGATCGTATGGAGAAGGGCATGGACTATACGGCGATCTTGACCGAGATCCGCGGCCGAGTAGGCCTGATCCGGCTTAACCGGCCCAAGCTGCGCAACGCCCTCGACTCTGTTCTCATGAACGAGGTGGCGTCGGCCCTTGAGACATTTGACGCCTCCCCGGACATTGGGGCGATGGTCGTGACCGGAGACGCCAGGGCGTTCGCCTCCGGAGCCGACATCAAAGAGATGGCCGACGAATCCGCCATCGGCATGTTCACCGGAGGCAAAATCACCCAGTGGGACCGCATCCGCAAAGTGAAGAAGCCGGTGATCGCGGCCGTGTCAGGGTGGTGCCTCGGCGGGGGGAACGAACTGGCGATGGCCTGCGACATGATCGTCGCCTCGGAGACGGCCAAGTTCGGCCAACCCGAAATCAATCTGGGCGTGATCCCCGGTGCCGGGGGCACGCAAAGGATCGCGCGTGCGGCGGGCAAAGCCATCGCGATGGAGATGGTCCTCAACGGTCGGATTCTGACCGCCACTGAGGCGCATCAACATGGGCTGGTCAACCGCATCGTACCGGAGGAGGCCTATCTGGATGAGGCGTTGAAACTGGCCGAGGAGATCGCAATCCGGGCGCCCCTGGCAATCAGGCTTGGGAAAGAAGCTGTCAACCATGCCTTCGAGTCCTTCCTGACGGACGGCCTGGCCGATGAAAGACGCGCCTTCTACTTCCTGTTCGCCAGTCATGATCAGAAGGAAGGCATGAAGGCTTTCCTGGAGAAGCGACCTGCCGAGTGGAAGGGGGAATGACACGGCATTGAACCCCCGGGCCAGCCGTTTCCCTGACGTCGATCATTCTCCTCGCCGCCGTGGCCGGACTGTGAGTTGATGTACAACTACCGGGATTTCATCCGAGTCCTGCGAGACCTGGGGCTGAGCCAAGGAAGTCGCATCCTGGTCCATGCTCGCCTAGCCTCCCTGGGTGAAGTCACCGGGGGTGCGGAAGCGGTGCTGGGGGCCCTGCTCGCCGTTGGCAACACGGTTGTCGTACCGACATTCACCTTCAGCGCCATGATCACGCCGGAGGTCGGCCCGAGCGGCAACGCGATGGACTACGGAGCCGCGGCCGATCACAACGCCGGCGCCCAGTTTTTTCATCCCGATCTTCCGGCGGATCCGGAGATGGGCTCGCTGGCCGAAGCACTTCGGCTGGCACAGGGCGCAGTGAGATCGGAACATCCACTTCTCTCCTTCGCCGGGATGGGTGCCGACGATGTCCTCGGTTCTCAGAGTCTTGAAGAACCACTTGCCCCGATCGCGGTGCTGGCGGAGATGGATGCCGATGTGATTCTGCTGGGCGTCGATCACACTGCCAACGTAAGCCTTCATCACGCCGAGAGGCTTGCCGGCCGACGCGGCTTCGTTCGCTGGGCTCTTACTCCGACGGGCGTGATGGAGTGCCCCGGCATGCCCGGGTGCTCCAACGGCTTCCCGGCGATCGCCGGTCGCCTGGAGGGTATCGTGCGTCGAGCGACGCTAGGTCCCATGACGATCGAGAGCTTCCCCATGCGAGATCTGTTGCACGTCGCTTCCGGCTGGATCAAGATGGATCCCAAGGCGCTGTTGTGTGATGATGAGGGGTGTGCCCGCTGCTCCGTCGTCCGGGCTTCGACCATGGAAGAGAACTAGCACGCGCGGGCAAGCATGAGGCGTTTGGGCCCGAGGAAGGGCCACAAGCTGTGCGAAGCATCTTCGTAGACACCGCACTCCCCCGCCTGTTGGCCGTCAAGGCGCTCCGCCCGGTGCTGCCGGGGATTGTGTGGAGCCCGATCTCTTCGGCCCGAGTGGTGGATCTGGCAGATCCACCGCTCACTGGGCCTCGTTGGATCCGCGTGCGCAATCGGCAATGCGGGATTTGCGGAACTGACCTGTCCTTACTGTTGGTCAAAGGCAGTCCACGGATCGGCCCGGCGGCGCTGCCGGCCAACCGTCGCATCTTCCTGGGACACGAAGTTGTGAGCGATGTCATCGAGATTGGAGAGGGCGTCACGCGGTTCCGGGTGGGTGATCGGGTCGTTATGCAGTCGCGGCACGCGGGCCGGAACTGCTTCAGCCAGGAGATCGATCCGCTCTGTCGTTCGTGCGCGCAAGGGCAGGTGCAGCTGTGTGAGAACGCCTCACTCGGGGTCGGGCCGGAGGGAGTTGGCGGAGGGTGGAGTGAAGGCTACACAGCGCACGAGACCGAGGTATACCTCGTCCCGGAAGACCTGGATGATGACCAGGCCTTGTTCATCGAGCCCATGGCGATCGCGCTGCACGCCGTCCTTCGCCACAGGCCACAGCCTGGAGATCATGTGCTGGTCATCGGAGCCGGGACGATCGGCCTTCTGACAGCGCAGGCGGCCAGGGCCGTCGAGCCCGCCGCCAGGGTCACCGTCCTGACGCGTTATGCCCATCAAGAGCAGACTGCCCGGCGTCTGGATTTCGAGAGCGTCGTCCGGGGCGGAGACCTGTACGCAGAACTGGCCGGCATCTCCGACGCCAAGTACTACCGTGCGCCGATGAACAAGGGGATGTTGCTGGGTGGGTTCGAAGTAATCTATGACTGTGTCGGGAGCCCGACGACGATCGGTGACGGACTACGCTGGGCGCGGGCCGGGGGAGCCGTCGTCATGGTTGGGATCACCCTGAGCGAGATGAAGGTCGACCTCAACCCTGTCTGGTATCAGGAAGTTGACCTGATCGGGGCCGGGTTCTTCGGGATGGAGAAATGGGAGGGGGCTGGCGCCAACACGTACGACATCGTCGTCGAGATGATCCGTGACGGTCGGCTGCGGCACGCCGGGATGATCACCCACCGCTTCCCCTTCTCAGAGCACAAGCGGGCCATCGCGACCGCCGTGGACAAGAAGAGCGGCTCGATCAAGGTCATTCTCGACATTTCGCATGCCAGCTGATCCGGCGCTCGATTCCTGAGATCGATCTCATGACAGACGTTCTCGTTCTAGGCGCGACGGGCTTCATCGGCGGGCACATCGTCCTGGCCGCTCTAGAACGCGGTTGGTCGGTGCGAGGTCTCCGGCGTGTTCCAGGGGCGATCGGCCATGTCGGATCGGCCCCGGTTGAATGGTTCGTCGGGAACCTCGATCGGCCGGTGGGTCTGGCGGCGACATTCGAGGGCATAGGGCTCGTGTTTCATGCTGCCGGATACTATCCGCAAAGCGGCCGGCCGGTGCATTCACAGGTCGCCGGCGCGGTCAGCCAGACGCGGAACGTGATCAATGCCTGTCTCCAGGCCGGTGTCAAGCGTCTCGTGTATACCTCCAGCTTGTCCACGATCGGCGCGCCTCCGCCGGGAGTGGGCAGACTCACCGATGAGCGCGACGTCTATCTTCCGGGATCACTCCCGCGTTCTGCCTACTACGAATGCAAATACGCCATGGAAAGCGAGGTCCTGCGCGCGACGTCTTTGGGTCTGGATGTCATTGTGGTCAACCCAACAGCCGTCTTTGGGCCGGGTGACGTACATCTTGCGTTGGGGAGAGTGTTGTTGTGGATCGCCCGCGGTTGGGGCATTGCCTGGCTTCCGGTCGAGGTGAACATCGTCGATGTCAGGGATGTCGCTCGGGCCCAGGTGCGGGCGGCTGAAGTCGGCCGGAGCGGGCAGCGATACATCCTGGGCGGGCACAATCTTCCCATGCGCGAAGCGATGGAGTTGGCCGCCGAGGCTGTCGGAGTACCTCCGCCGCGAATGGGTCTCCCTCTGGCGTTTGTCGATCGGCTTGTCAGGTTCCTCTCGGCCGTACCCGGGCTGGCGCAGGCGAGCGGCCACCTCCAGGCGATCCGCCTGTGGCAAGGCTATGATTGTCTCAAAGCAAAGCAGGAGTTGGGCTTGACCGTCAGGCCGGCTGAAGAGACCCTTCGGGACTCGCTGGCCTGGTTCGTAGAGAATGGGTACCTCAAAGTCAGACGCGAGCATTGACTTGTGGTAATATTCCGCCCGGTGACCTAGCCGCAGGAAACCGAGGGGAGCATGGAAGACCAAGACAAGATCACGATTATCGAGGGGCCGCCGCCCACGTTCGAACTTGACAATGACCCCTGGCTGGCCGGCCTGACGGAAGGGCCGGCCCCGAGCCAGGTAGCCATGTGTCGAGTCCGTACCGCCAACGGCCCGGCCCTGGTCGAGCGATGCTACCGGGCATGGCGTCAAGGACACTCGATCAATCTCGAATACCGAAACGAGGACGGCCTCACCCAACTTGCCCCGATCGTCGCTGCTCGCTGGACCGAGCAAGCCGAAGGGCATGTCTTAATCCTCTGGCTGCGCCTCGAGCAGGGAGAGATCGAAGTCGAAATCGAGCTGGGGGCCGATGATTTCGATGACGATCTTGACGAGCCGGACGACTCCGACCCCTTGTCCTGACTGATGTCGCCGGGCGCTGAAGCGCCCGGTTGTTTTCTATGGCGATCCTCTCGGCCCGGCCAACTAGCGGGCTTTTCTCCAGCCATCGGAGCCAATCCCATGACAGAGTACCAGAAC
>CAZGRL010000039.1:25286-30494 GCA_964528155.1 uncultured Anaerolineaceae bacterium | reverse complement strand
CATCTAATCGCAGGTCTGGGGAATCCGGGAAGGGAATTCCGGATGAACCGGCACAACGTCGGCTTCATGCTTCTCGACCGGATGGCGAAGGAGATGGGCAGCGCCTTCCGCCGACGCCAGGCCGGGTCATTGGTCACCGACGGCCGGATCGATGGCCTGAGAGTCATATTGGCCAAGCCTCAAGGCTTCATGAACACCTCCGGCGGGCCGATATCGTCGCTCGTCCGCTTTTTTCAGATCCCATTGGATCACCTGATCGTCGTGCACGACGACCTCGACATTCCGTTGGGGACCCTCCGTCTCCGGGGCTCGGGAGGCAGCGCCGGACATCGTGGGATGCAGTCGATCATCAGCCGACTGGGGAGACAGGATTTCCCACGCCTGCGGATAGGGATTGGACGGCCTCCGGGCCGGATGGACCCGGCGGATTACGTCTTGAAGGATTTCTTAGAAGCGGAGCAGGAGCTGCTAGGGATCACGCTTGACAAAGCGATGGCGTGCGTGCGGGCCGTCATGCTGGACGGGCTTGATATGGCCATGACGCGCTTCAACGGACCGGTGGACGGATGATGGATCTCTCAGGCCTCCTCGATCCCATTCGCGATCTCCAGGGCTATGCGTCGCTGCTGCGTGATGTCAGCGACGGCCGAACACAACCGTCGGCTGCCCCGCTCATGCGCGCAGTCCGACCGGCGGTCGCTGCAGCGCTCGCAGTCGATTCATCCTTGCCGGTCGTATATGTCGTCGCCCACTCCGATCGCCTCTTGGCCCTTGCTGACGAGTTGCCCTCCTGGGCGTCTGAACTCGATGTCCGCACGTTCCCCAGCCCGAACGCGCTCTTCTACGAGGTCGCTCCCTGGGGGCCTCGGACGATTCAGCAACGTGTCGGCGTGTTGGCGACGCTCTCAGGTGACATTGGCGCCGTGGGTCCCGATCCGAAGAAGGTCGCCACAAGGCCCCTACTAATCCTGGCCACCGCGCAATCCCTCATGACGCGGACGATGTCCCCCCAGGTGTTTCAAGCAAATTCGAAAGCGCTTCGAGTCGACAAGGACTATCGACTGGATCAAGTTCTGTCGTACCTGCTCGGCGTCGGCTACGCCTATTCCGGTTTGGTCACGGAGCCGGGGCAGTTCAGTCGTCGAGGCGGGATCGTGGATTTGTGGCCTCCGGCTGAGCCAGAGCCGACAAGGCTCGAGTTCTTCTCCGATACGCTTGAGTCGATTCGAGGTTTCGAGCCCTCGAGCCAACGATCGACCGGGGTGCGTGAATCGCTGCTTGTCTCGCCGGCGCGCGAGGGCCTTCCACGCCTCTATGATGAGGAATGGAGCGCCTTTCTGCCGATGGAGGACGATCGCGACGAGCCGGGTCTGAACGACGCACTCATGGAGTTTCTGCTGCCATTGATGGATCCGGAAGGCGGCAGCCTGCTTGAATTCATCCGATCTCGTTCGATCGTGCTCGTAGATGATCGTCCGGCGTTCGGCGAAGCCGTTAGCGATCTCGAAGAGCAAGCGGTTGCCTTCCGCGATGAACAGATACAGCGTGGTGCAATCCCGCAGGAGTTCCCCCTGCCCTACCTCACGCTGACCGAAATCGAGGAAGCTTTGGATCAGCGAGGCGCCGTCGACTTCAGCCTGACCGCTTTCGACGGCATGGTCGACGACAGCCTCGGGGTCGACTTCTCACCCGGACCAAGGCTGGCCGGTCAAATCCAGCCGCTCCTCGATCACTTGCTCGAGCGACGTCTGGCGCACGAAGCCGTGGTCATCGTGAGCCGCCAGGCGCCTCGAATCGCGGAACTGTGCCAGGATCTCGACCCCAGACTGGCGCTGGTGGAATCTCTACCCGAGTCGCTGCAACCGGGCGACTTGCACATCGTCCATGGGGCGCTTACTGAGGGCTGGAGCTTGCGTCTCGCCGACGGCGGCGGGCTGCATCTGCTGACTGATTCTGAAATCTTTGGCTGGGGCAGACCGCGGCCCCGCAGGCACACCCCTCGTGCCGCGCCTACTCCGGAATCCGCGTACGCCGATTTGAAGGCCGAAGACCTCGTGGTTCACGTGGACTACGGCATCGGTCGCTTCACGGGTCTGGTCGAGCGCACCTTGGAAGGATTGCGGCGCGAGTTCCTGCTGATTCAGTACGCGGAGGGCGATCAACTGTACGTCCCGATCCACCAGGCAGATCGCCTGACGCGCTACGTCGGCCCTGACGCCAGCCTCCCGAGCCTTTCACGTCTGGGCACTCAGGAATGGGACAGGCTCAAGGGGAAGGCGAAGGAGGCAGTCGCCGAAGTTGCCCGCGATCTCCTGGATCTTTACGCCAAGCGCATGGCGGCCAGCGGGTACGCGTTTTCGCCGGACACAGCCTGGCAGCGCGAGCTCGAGGCGTCATTCCCGTATGTCGAAACCGAAGATCAGATCCGGGCCCTCGAAGCGATCAAGAGCGACATGGAACGCAGCCTGCCTATGGACCGATTGATCTGCGGCGATGTCGGCTACGGCAAGACGGAGGTCGCCCTCAGGGCAGCCTTCAAGGCTGTGATGGACGGCAAGCAGGTCGCGCTTCTGGTACCGACGACGGTGTTGGCCCAACAACACTTCAATACCTTCCGGCAGAGATTGTCGCCCTTCCCGGTCGAAGTCGAGATGCTCTCACGGTTCCGGAGCCGAAGTGAAGCCGAGGCGATCGTCAAGCGCCTCGACAAGGGCGAGATCGACATCATCATCGGCACCCACCGCCTCCTGCAGCGCGACGTGAGATTCAAGGATCTCGGCCTTGTCATCATTGACGAGGAACAGCGGTTTGGAGTGACACACAAGGAGTACCTCAAGCAGATCCGCACCGAGGTCGACGTCTTGACCATGACAGCCACCCCCATTCCCCGTACGTTGTACCTGGCGCTGACCGGCGCTCGCGATATCTCAACTATCGACACGCCTCCCGAGGACCGATTGCCGGTCGTCACACAGGTTGGCCCCTACGATCCGCGGCTGGTTCGGCAGGCGATCCTGCGCGAGCTCAACCGCACCGGGCAGGTCTTCTTCGTGCACAACCGCGTTGACACCATCCAGAGCATGAGCCATCGGTTGCAGAATCTTGTCCCGGAAGCGCAGATTGCGGTGGCCCATGGTCAAATGCGAGAGCGTGATCTTGCCGAAGTGATGCAGAGCTTTGCACGTGGAGAGATCGATGTACTGGTCAGCACCTCGATCATCGAATCGGGTCTGGATATCCCCAACGCCAACACTCTGATCGTCGATCGAGCGGACAGGTTCGGACTGTCTCAACTCTACCAGCTGCGCGGAAGAGTCGGCCGCGGCACTGCACGCGGGTTCGCCTATTTCTTCCGGCATCCCATGTTTCGCACCAAAGAAGACGCGCTGCAACGGCTCGAGATCATCGCCCAGCACACTCAACTCGGGTCGGGCTACGCCATCGCCATGCATGATCTCGAGATGCGCGGCGCCGGAGACATCCTGGGGACTCGCCAGCACGGCCACATCGCCGCGATTGGCTTCCACCTGTACACCCGCCTGCTGGGGGATGCCGTTCGACGCATGAAGCCCGAATTTGAGCGGCCCCTGACGGTTGAGGCCCCCGCCTCAGGTTTGCCGGAGTTGCTACCGATCAACATCGATCTCCCTCTGTCGAGCGCGATCCCGCCCGAATATGTCACCGACCGGGACTTGAGATTGCAGCTCTACCGGCGGATGGCCGGGATACGATCGGATGGAGAGCTCGATCAACTGCTGCTTGAACTCGGTGATCGGTTCGGGCCACCGCCGGTTGAAGTGGAGAACCTGGCCTACCAGCTTCGGGTGAAGATGCTGGCCGTCAAAGCTGACGTCAAATCCATCGCCATGGAGAACGGGCAGATCCTGCTGCAGCTCAGCAGACTTGCCGAAGATGGGAACATACCCGACCTCGGAGAAGATGTCCGCGTGAGCAAGAGAGGCGTGTGGATCTCACGTCACGGAGGAACCGATTGGCCGTCGCGACTCCTGGAGGTCCTGGAGGGCCTGGGCGGTTGAGCTCTACCGGTCAACTTGCCCGCGGCCTGCGCACGCGTTTTCACCTGCGACGGTCAACATCCGGGGAACCTGCAGACAGCGCCGCAGAACGCTCTCGACCTACGAACATTTTCTCGCTCACCCGATCGATGATCCCCGGCCAGACGGCGTCGAGCCAGATCACGGGCCGAAAGATGCCCGGAAGCACAACCGTCGTCCGCGGCTTTCGCGTCAGGCGCACGATCTCTCGAGCCAATCGTTCAGGTGACACCACCAGAGCCGACGGAGTCGTCCAGCCCGTCTTGCGACTCTTCACTGCATCGGCGGCAAATCCCGTCCTCACCGCGCCCACAAACACTGTCGAGACGTGGATCCCCCAGACGGAGACCTCGCGTTTCAGCGCACGCCCGAAGCCGCGCACACCGAATTTGGATGCGGCATAGACTGAGTAGGTCGGCGTCGGAATCCAACCCGCCAACGAAGACATCAAGATAATGTGGCCCCTTCGATGAGCCTGCATGTGCGGCAGAACTTCACGTGCGGCGAGGATCACTCCTGTGAGGTTCGTCTGCAGCTGGACGGCGATGTCCTGCTGGGGATCAAGCTCCTCGAGCCATCCCAGCGCGGCAACACCGGCGTTGGCGAAAAGCACATCCAGCCTGCCATACTGATTGAGCGCGGTTTCGACGCAGCTGTGGATATCATCGGCGCTGGTCACATCGACCCGGACGGCCAGAGGTCGACAGTCCGGATAGCTGTCGCGCAATTCATCGGCGAGGCGTCGCAGGCGCCCGATCCTGCGTGCGGCAAGGACAACGTGATGGCCGCGTCGCGAGAACTCACGGGCAGTGGCCTCGCCTATCCCCGACGAGGCGCCGGTGATCAGAATTACTTGCGCCGCGGATCGCGTTTGCATATCACCCATAGCTCAGCGGGCCAGGACCAAGGAGAGCCCACTTCAAGGCACAATCGGGCGCTCGAAGATCGCCACAATCATGCCCGGCTGGCGGGTACAGCCAGGACGCCCACGTCTGTTTGAAGGGTGGGGGCCGGCGTGGCCGGGCCCCCCCCCTGAAACAGTCCGCCGCGCCCGTGGGCGGGTAACGGCGCCGCGGGTTGGCGAGATCTCAGCGCGGTACGGCACGAGCAGCGAGAGGGACGCGCCGATCGTTACGGGCAGCCCAAGCCCAAG
>CAZGRL010000039.1:1764-25276 GCA_964528155.1 uncultured Anaerolineaceae bacterium | reverse complement strand
GGGGGCTCTAAGATCGCAAAATTCTGGCCGGGGTGGGGTTAACACCCAGGAGGCCCACTTATTTTTTTGGGTTGGGGGCGGGCTGCCCCGGCCCCCACCCTTAAAACAGACCTCCGCGCCCTTGGGCGAGTACCTGCGCCTCGGTATCGCTAGATCTCAGCGCGGTACTGCACGAGCAGCGAGAGGAAGGGTTCCCCGCCGACGTACTCGATCCCCAAGGCCCACGCCCGCCAACTGAGCTCGTTTCCAGGCACGTTGGGCGGGCGGAAGAATGAATAGAAGTTGATATTGGTGAACTCATCCGGCCATTGCACACTTCGGGCTGTCCTGCCGGCGTTCAGGCTGTCACAGGCGATTGTCGATTCGGCCTCCAAGACATCGTCCAGGCCCGGCAGAATCATCTCGCGAAAGGTACCTTCCACCGGTTTGCCGCTTTCCTGTTCGATCCCCCACTCGACGATCGTCGGGGAGGTGAGCAGATTCGTGACCGCCGTGTACGGAATCACGACGTCCGGGTTCCACCAGTCGAGTCGGATAACCAGCCCGCGTCTGGGGTTGATCAACTCGGCCAGCGCCGCGCCATCGCGTTCCTCGACCGCGGTCCGAACACGCTCGATAAGCTCCTCGACACGGGGATCGGCGCAGAAATCGGATGCGCTCACGGCCTCGGTCAGGTTCCAACTGTTGACCCATCCGGAACCGCCGCCGGAGCGCAGGATCTCCACCCAGAGTGAGCTCCCCAGAGGCGTGCTGTTGCCTGTGAGCTGGATCCCTCGCTGGTCCGAGGAAAGCTCGTCGATCATCGACCCGGAGGTACCGGCCGGCTGACGGACGGCCAGGGTTTCACCACCGGGCACCCAGGTGACGGCGTACGCCAGCCCGGCGGATATCGGCTCCGTCGGTCGAAGCGTCGGGCCGGGCTCGACAATGATCGTCGGGGGAGCGGTCGTGGCTGAGATCGTCGGATTGACGATCGCCGTAACGGGCACAAGCGTGCGGGTGCACGCGGCCACAGCCAGGCAACACACACACAACGCGACCCACACAAGTGAAGGCCCGTGCTTCTGCGAGGCCGTGCGACATCCTCTCCAGAGAGGCGACCTCGGGCAAGTCGCCTGTGCGGCCGGAAGTTCCGGGGGCTTGGCGGAGCGGAACAGAGGGATCACTTCGAGGCCAATATGAGGGTCAGGGCGTCGGAGGCGGTGATGGTTTGCGCGCGGTGGTCCGCACGCGCCCTGTCTTGGCCCGCCGCTTTGGCTTGGTCCGGGCCGGCAAAAGGGCGGCGTCCAGGACTTCGTCCATGCGCCTCACAAACCGGAACTGAAGGCTGGCGCGCGCCTTGCCCGGGATTTCCGTGAGATCCTTCCGGTTTTGCTCCGGAAGGATGACTGTTGCCATCTTAAGTCGGTACGCCGCCAGGACCTTTTCCCTCACTCCCCCGATCGGGAGAACGCGCCCTCGCAGGGTGATTTCACCGCTCATCCCGACATCGCGCCGGACGGCCCTTCCAGTCAGGGCGGACGCCAGAGCTGTGGCCATCGTGATCCCGGCGCTCGGGCCATCCTTGGGAATCGAGCCCTCAGGGATGTGAATGTGGATGTCGTGTTTCTCGAATGCGTTGGCTGAAATATCGAGCTTGCTTGCTCGAGACTTGATGTAGGACAGCGCCGCGTGCGCCGACTCCTGCATCACGTCCCCGATCTGGCCGGTGATCTGTAAGCCTCCCTTCCCATTCAAGAGGAGCACCTCGACCGGCATGGTCTCTCCCCCATTCTCAGTCCACGCCAGTCCGGTCGCCGCTCCGACCATATCTTCGAGTTCTGGCTCGCGCGGATTGATCTGAGGCGGACCGAGCAGCCGCCGTGCGACAGATGGCGTCACCCTCCTCACTGTCCTCTTGCCTTCGGCCATCCGCCGCACAACCTTGCGGCAGATCTTGCCGATCTCCCGCTCAACATTCCTGACCCCTGCTTCCCATGTGTACTCTCGGATGATCGTCTTGAGCGCGTCTTCGGTGAGGCTGAGCTGATCCTTGCTGATCCCATTCTGCTCTAGTTGGCGAGGGATGAGAAAGCCGCGCGCGATCTGGATCTTCTCTTCCTCAATGTAACCGGGAAACTCGATCACCTCCAGCCGGTCAAGCAACGCCGGTGGGATTGGGCCCAATGTATTCGCTGTGGTGATGAAGATCACCTTCGACAGATCATAAGGGATCTCGAGATAGTGATCGGAGAATGCGTGGTTCTGTTCAGGATCCAAGACCTCGAGCAGAGCCGCCGCCGGATCACCCCGGAAATCCTGCCCCAGCTTGTCGATCTCGTCGAGCATGAACAGAGGATTGATCGTGCCGACGCGCCGCATCGCCTGGAGAATTCGTCCCGGCAGGGCGCCGATGTACGTCCTGCGGTGGCCGCGGATTTCCGCCTCATCGCGGATGCCCCCCAGTGAAATATGAACGAACTCCCGACCGAGGGCCCGGCCTATCGAGCGTCCCAGCGATGTTTTCCCCGTTCCGGGCGGGCCAACGAAACACAGGATCGGCTGGCGATGCTTTTCCGGCGCACGCGTCCGCACAGCAATGTATTCCAGGATTCGTTCTTTGGCTTTCTCGAGACCAAAGTGATCTTGCTCGAGGATCTCAGCCACGTGTCGAACATCGAGGTCGTCGTCGGTTTCCTTCGACCAGGGGAGCTCGATCAGCCAATCAAGATATGTGCGGATGATTCCGACCTCGGGCGACATCGCCGGCATCTGCCCCAGGTGGAGAACTTCCTTCTCGGCCCTTTCCTTGACTTCATCCGGCAAGACAAGCTTGCCGATCTTTGCCTTGAGTTCGGCGATCTCCTGCGTCCAGATGTCCGTCTCACCCAGTTCAGTCTGGATCGCTTTCATCTGTTCACGCAAATACATCTCACGCTGAGACCGGTCGACTTCACTCTGGACCTGGCTGTGAATGTGATCCTCAAGCTCGAGAACATCGAGCTCGCGCCCAAGAAGGATGCTCATTCGCTGCAATCGCGTCACCGGGTCGAGCGTCTCCAGGATCTCCTGTCGCTCGACCAATGACAGGCTCAAGGCGGAGGCGACCAGATCCGCCAGCCATCCCGGATCGTCGATATTGACGGCGTACAAGTACGCCTCCTCCGGCAAGCTTCTGTTGAGTCGGACGCATTTCTCGAACAATGTGAGTACGGCCCGCATCAGGGCGACGGTTTCCTTTTTTCGAGTGACTCGGTCCTCAAAAGGTCGGGCGCGGACTCTCATGTAGGGGGCGTTCTCGACAAACTCGACCACCTGGATCCGCCGCCGACCGTGCGTCAGCACCGACATCGAACCATCCGGAACTTGCATCAAACGTCCGACGGCGATCTCGGTGCCGAAGCCGTACAGATCGCCCTGGGTCGGATTCTCCTCGGTGGGATCCAACTGAGCGATGGCGATCATCGTCTCGCCGGCGCGAATGGCGTCCTCGATGGCCATCATGGTGGGATCGTGGACGACGAACAAGGGGGTGACCATGTTCGGATAGATCACCGTGTCGCGCAATGGGAGCACAGAGCACTCGATGAGTCCCTCCGAGTCGGCCGGGCTGTTCTCGATGTTGTAGAGCTCTCCAGCACGCGAGGCGAAACCTTCGCCCATATCAGAGGGCACGTGCTGCCAGCGAGCGATCGAGCCGCTCATGCCGTCTCCTCCCCCTGTGCGGCCTGTGGCTGCAGACGCCCGTCCCAGGCTGCAAGGACTTCACCGGCCACGAACAGACTTCCGGCGGCCAGGATGACCTCATCCGGGCGCGGACGTGCGAGTGCCCGCTCCAGCGCGGCGGCCACTGGCACGACGACCTCGACCCGCAGACCGTGACCTCGTCCAAGCTCGGCAGTCTCATCTGGATCGGCTGCCCTGGGGTGAACCGCTTGCGTCACGATGAGGCGCGAGATGCGCGGCGCTAACTCATCCAGCATGCCCGGGATATCCTTGTCGGCCGATGCGCCGAAGACCAGCGTAACCGGTCGACCAGGGAAGTAGTCGTCCAGGGCGATGCGCAATTTGAGCGCAGAATCACGATTGTGGGCCGAGTCAACGACGACTGTCGGCGATTGGGAGAGGATCTGGAACCGGCCCGGCCAGCTGACGGTACTGAACCCCGCCCGTATCGCCTCCGCGTTGACGTGAAGGCCGCGATCGTTGGCGACTTGCAGCGCGGCGTATGCGGTAGCGGCATTGATCACCTGGTGGTGGCCCAGAAGAGGGATCTCAAACCGAGGCGGCGCCCATTCGTCATCTCCGGCCGACTGCACGTAGGCGTCCATCAGCGGCTGTTCGGCGGCGGACCACACCGACAGGGATTGGCCGGAGAGACCGCGCGAGGCCGGGGCGAAAAGCCAGTCGTGCCCGACCCGGATCAGGGGTGATCCCATCTCGCCTGCCACCTTCGCGACCACCAGTTCGGCTTCCCGCTGTTGAGGGGCCAGGACCACCGGGACACCGGGCTTGATGATCCCGGCTTTCTCTCCGGCGATTTCGGAGAGGGTGTTCCCGAGCAGGTGCATGTGGTCGTAAGAGAGGGAGGTGATCACGGACACAATCGGGATCAAGACATTGGTGGCGTCCAGCCGCCCGCCCAGTCCCACCTCGATGACGGCGCAATCGACTTTTTCCCTCTGGAAGTACATGAATCCGAGCGCAGTGACCATTTCGTATGTTGTCAATCCGGGCACGTCGGCCACTTTCGGGCGCAGTGCCTCGACCAGTTCGACAATCGCTTGCTCGGAGATCTCAAAGCCGTCAACCTGGATGCGTTCGGTTAAGCGCAACAGGTGGGGGGAGGTATATAAGCCCGTCCGGTATCCTGCGGCCCGTAAGCTTGAAGCGAGGAATGCCGACACCGAGCCCTTGCCCTTTGTGCCGGCGACATGGAAAGTGTGATAGGACTCCTGCGGGTCTCCGACCGATCGAAGGAGCTCCTGGACACGACCGATGTCGAACACGTCAGGAGAGTAGCGATAACTCCTCTCGACCGAGTAGTCGATGAAGCTGTACAAGTAATCCAGGGCTTCTTGGAATTTCTCGTCGACCATGGGACCAGAGATTCTAACCGCCCAGGGGTAAAGACACAAGTCGGGCCGTGCTTGCAACCCCACCCAAATCGCGCTATGATGAACCGGAAAGTTCCCCCGCGAGAGGAGGTGACCCGCCTCGAGACACGCGCTGTCACGAACATCCCCCAGCCGGAATTCCCAACGAGAAACTGAGGAGGAAGAAAGAGAGATGGGTAAGAATCGCCTATTCTTTGTTACAAGCTTGCTTGTTGCCGGCGCCATGATCCTGGGCGCCTGCGCCCAGGCCGCCCCCACGGCGGCACCCACCCAGGCCCCGCCCCCAACCCAGGCGCCCGCGCCAACCCAGGCCCCGCCGCCCACTGAGGCGCCTACCGCAGTCCCTCCCGCGCCACTCGGCTCGGCCGACAATCCAATCGTGGTGGCGTTTGAGCCTTCGGCGACATCTCAGGAGATCACAGCCGGCGGGCAGGCGCTCCTTGACCTGCTATCCGCGGAGACCGGCCTGACCTTCAAGGGTGTCATCCCGACATCCTATGCCGCGCTGACGGAGGCCATGGGCTCCGGCAATGCCCAGATCGGCTGGATGGCCACGTTCGCCTACATCCTTGCCTCTCAGAAGGGCTATGCCGACGTCGCTTTGATCACCAACCGCTTCGGTTCGGATCACTACGGGGCGCAGTTCATCGCCCGGGCTGATGCCGGGTTCACCCCGGCCGCCGACACGCCGGCCACCGAGGCTGAGATCGACACGCTGCTCCAGTTCAAGGGTAAGCGACCATGCTTCACCGATCCTCAGTCAACCTCTGGCTACGTGATCCCTCTCATCTTCCTGAAGAAGGCTGGCCTCACAGACGATGATCTGCTTGAGCCTGTCTTCGCTCAGGGACACACCCAGGTCGTACGGGCCGTCTACGCCGGCGGCATCTGCGACTTCGGCGCCACGTTCGTCGACGCGCGAACTTCTGGTTCTCTGGCCGACGACATGCCTGACGTGATGGAGAAGGTTATTGTGGTCTACCAGACCCAGGCGCTGATCCCCAACGACAACATGTCGTACGCCCCGGATATGCCCCAGGATTTGCGTGACCAGATCACGGCCGCCATGCTGAAGATCGCTGACACAGAAGAAGGCAAGACGGCGCTCAATGATCTGTATCAGATCGGCGGGCTCGTCCAGGTCGATGACACGGTCTACGACGAATTCCGCTCCTATCTAACCGCATCCGGAGTGGACCTGAGTCAGTACGTCAAGTAACCGACCTCAGGCAAGCCCGAGGGGAGAGGAGCAAGTCTCCTCTCCCCTCAGTTTTCATCAACGGCCTGGAGGTTCTCCTGTGCTCCGAGTCGAGCATCTCACAAAGGTCTACCCCGGCGGGACTGTAGCCCTCAAGGATCTCAGCTTCACTGTTGCGGACGGCGAATTCCTCGTCGTGATCGGTCTATCCGGCTCGGGCAAATCGACATTGCTCCGATGCATCAACCGGTTGATCGAGCCGACCGAAGGCACGATCTATTGGGATGACGTCGACATCACCAAGGCGCCCTCGGCGGAGCTTCGCCGCCTGCGCCGGCACTTCGGGATGGTGTTCCAGCAGTTCAACCTGGTGAAGCGCAGCAGCGTGATGACCAACGTCCTCTCCGGCCGGCTGGGCTATGTCAATCCATGGTTGAGCCTGTTGGGCGTGTGGTCCAGGGCGGATCGCCAGCGCGCCGTTCGCGCCCTCGAACGAGTCGGGATAGCCGACAAAGCGCATAGTCGCGCCGACGCCCTCTCCGGTGGGCAGCAACAGCGCGTGGGTATCGCCCGGACGCTCATGCAAGAACCCAAGCTCATCCTGGCCGATGAGCCTGTGGCCTCACTCGATCCCGTACTGTCGCATTCCATACTGCGGTATCTAGAGCAGTTGAATAAGGAAGGCATCACGGTCATCTGCAGCCTCCACTTCCTGGATCTTGTGCATCGCTACGCCACGCGCGTGATCGCCCTCAATGAAGGCGTGAAAGTTTTCGAGGGACTCCCCAAGGAAATCAACCGAGCGAAGTTCAAGGAAATCTACGGCGAAGAAGCGCAGGAAGTGCGGGCCACGACCGTTGAGGCCGACTGAGGAGATGGCAGGCGATTCCGCACCTCCGGCGAGCAGGATCTCCCCAACGATCGCCGGCCTGCTTTCCACCGTTTTGCCAGGCTTAGGCCAGATCTACGCGCGCCGTGTGTATCGCGGTGCCGCGGTTCTGGGCTGTGTCATCGTCACGGTTCTGATCGCGGCCTGGTACGGCGTGCTGGCATGGTTCCTGGTGCCTGGTGCCCTGTGGGCGTGGAGTATCTGGGATGCGGTCAGGCAGGCCAAAGGCACAGCGCTATCTGCATCTCTACCTCTGTTGGCCATTCTGATCATGGGCTATGGAATCGGCTGGCAGGTGACGCAGATTGATCCTTCGGCTCTCACCAGGCACCTGGAGCGGGCGTCGTCGATCATTCGCCCGATGTTCCACCCGGACTTCGTGTCTCATCGCGAGGAACAGAATACCGGATGGGTCCCCATCGAAGTGCCGTGCGGGCCCAATCCTCCGCCGGCGACCAATACGACCAACAACATTCAGGCGGTCCTGTCGCCGGATTGTGGCAATCCGTCCGACGTGTTGATTCTGCAGGCCTCCGGGTTGTGGCCTGACACACAAACTCAAGTCGTGTGGGTGACGCCCATCGGGGACCGGATGCCGTTGGGGGAGAATCACACCGTCACGCTGTACATCACCACCGACGCCCAGGGCGCATTGGCAACTGCAATCCAGGTTCCTCCGGACGCGCTCTCCGCCGCGCCGGATCCAACCCTGCCCTTGGAACATCGCGTCTATCTGGTTCAATCCCAGCCTCTGCCTGGCTACGAACTGTCAAAGAATGGCGCCTACGTGATCCAGGGCATCGTCGAGACGTTGTTCCTGGCACTGATGGCCACGACTTTCGGCGCCATCGGCGCCATCCCGGTCAGTTTTCTGGCCGCCCGCAATCTGATGGGTAGCAATCTGGTTACACTGGCCATCTACACGCTCACTCGCACGGTTCTCAACATCGTCAGATCGATCGAGCCCTTGATCATCGCCATTGTATTCGTCGTTATTGTCGGACTCGGTCCATTCGCCGGCGCGATTGCCGTCTCGCTTCACACGATCGCCGCCCTGGGAAAGCTGTATTCCGAGGTCATCGAAGGCATCGATCCCGGGCCCATCGAAGCCGTCCGTTCGACGGGCGGCAACTGGGCCCAGGTGGTTCGCTACGCGGTGATCCCACAGATCGTCCCGCCGTTCACTTCGTTCACCATGTATCGCTGGGATATCAACGTCCGGACGTCGACCATCATCGGATTCGTCGGCGGGGGTGGGATCGGCTTCTATCTCTATCAGTGGATCTTCAAGGGTGACTTCAGGGCCGTCGGTGCGTCCTTCATCGCCATCGCCATTATCGTGATCACACTCGACTACGTCAGCGCCCGAGTGCGGGCCCGATTGATCTGATATGACTCCTCACGATTACAGCCTTCGTCGATGGATCGTCACCGGCCTCTTGACGATCCTGGCCGTGGCTGCCTACGTCGTCGGCTATCGCGTGACCCAGATCGATCCGATCAAATTGCTGACATCGTTGCCGAAGAGCCGAGACATCCTGAGCGACTTGGTCCACCCGGATGTATCAACCCGGCGTACTGATGACTCGATCCTGGATCTGGTGTTTCCTGTGCCGTGCGGCTCGGCGGAGGTTGCAACTCCGCTGACGGAAGGGGCTCGGATCGAAACCAATGTGCTATGCGCCAATCCCCGCGACACGATCACGATCACGGGAACGGGGATGGCGGCTAATGCCAATGTCAAGATCCAGTGGCTGCTGCCATCGGGTAACGCGCTTTTCTCCAAGCTGGCCAAGACCGACGCCCAGGGTGACTTCACAGCCCAGGTTGATGTGAGGCCGATCACGGCCACGGCCGACGGAAATCCCAGCCACTTGCAGGCCGAGACCGCGGTCCCGGTCGGTGGTGTGATTCCAAGCCAGGCGTTGAAGGACGTCGTCAATGCCATCATCGAAACCATCTTCATGGCTCTCCTGGCCACAACGGCTGGAACGGTCGTCGCGGCCCCGATCAGTTTCCTGGCGGCGCGGAATATCATGAGCAGATCGTGGTTCGGCAACGCGATCTACGCCATCGTCCGCTCCATCCTGAACATCACGCGCTCGTACGATTCCCTTGTGCTCGCAACCGTGTTCGCATTGTGGGTGGGCTTCGGCCCGTTCGCAGGCGTGATGGCCTTGACGATTGTGACCATCGCCTCGTTGGGCAAACTCTTCTCCGAGGCCGTGGAGAGCATCGACCCCGGACCGCTGGAGGCCGTCACCGCCACGGGAGCCAACTCTCCTCAAGTCGTCCTCTTTGCCGTGGTTCCTCAGATCGTGCCCGACTTCATCTCATTCATCATCTATCACTGGGACATTAACGTCCGCATCAGTACCATCCTCGGGTTTGTCGGCGGCGGCGGCATCGGGTACTATCTGAGCCAACGCATCAACGTTCTCGAATACCGCAAGGCAGGCACTGCGATCTGGGCCATCGTCGCCGTGGTCTGGGCGATGGATTTCCTCAGCGCCGAGATTCGCAAACGATACACCTGAGTAGCTCGCCAGCACAGCCTCGATTCCTCAGGGATTCTCATTCCCTTTGATGGGCCGATCCTGCGCATACACTTCACGGATCCATAGCTGGAGGCCCTCAGCACGCACCTCCATGCGGTTGTCAGCCTCAGTGACGGTGATATAATCCGCCGAAATCAACGGCATTGAAGTATGAATGATCCGGTGCTGATTCTGAACGCTAACTTCGAGCCCCTGAGTGTCATTACGACACGCAGGGCGCTGGGTCTTCTGATCACAGGCAAGGCTGAGATGCTGGTTAACGGTCGAGGCTATGTGAGGACGGTGCGGCTTTCGTATCCTCGGCCTTCGGTGATCCGTCTGGGCTATATGATCCACCGTCCGCGCCCGCGCGTGCGTCTGAGCAAGCGCGAGATTTTTCGGCGAGATGGATTCACCTGCCAGTACTGCGGTTCGCGCTCGGGCCGCATGACCATTGATCATGTCATCCCGCGCCATCGAGGTGGCGAGCACACCTGGGACAATCTGGTGACGGCCTGCCCATCATGCAACTTGAAAAAGGGCGGACGCACTTTACCCGAGGCGCACATGGCTTTGCTGCGCGCTCCGCATGAACCCCGGGCAACAGTCGAGTACCTCTTCGGGAATCAGCAGGGCAAGAATGAGGAGTGGCTGACCTACCTCTCCGGTTGGTGAGAGGTCGACCGCGGTCAGCCGCCTGTTTCCAGGCTCTCTAGAAACGCGTACAACCCACCGGCGACCACGCCGTGACCGCCGAGGATAACGGGGATCGAACCGTTCATCGCCGCGCGCGTGAGCTCGCGCAGGGCAGGATCGTGTACGTTGTCGGCCCATCCGAGGTCGGAGGCGCAACGATCGGCGGGCGTCGGCCACGGCCCGCGATGCGACATCCACACGCGTGTGTCCCAGATGAGGCCGCCGACGAGCTCACCGATCCTCTCGATGAAACCCTCGGCCCCCCACTCTTCCACGACCATGGCGACAAGAGAGCGCACCTCTCCCCGAGCGGCTCTTCCGCTCGCCAGCATGCCCCGCTCTTCAACGAACAGCCGGACCCAGATCGACGTGCGGCGTTCCAGCTCACTCCAGACGTGAGAAGAGGCCCGCCCGATGATGCCAAGCGCCTGGCCGGGAGTGCTGACAAGCCGGCGCAACCGGTCGACGCGGGCCGCGGCATCGCCAGGCCCGCTCGCAAGGACCTCTTTCAGTTCGCTTCCTAAGCGAGGATGATCCTTCAGCAGAAGAAGATCGGCTGGTGTGTCGATGTCGGCCCGGCTCTCGGCCGAAGGAGGCAGCGAGTTCACCTCGAAGTCAGCATCGTGGGAAAGGACCCATCCGAGCTGGTTGTCCGATGGGAGCCGATCGGTGAGCCGCCGCAGCATCCGACTATGGTTGAGAATGACCCAGTCGCTCGAATGCAGGTTGTTGACGACCGCGAATGGCCTCTCGGCCTCTCGCACTTCGGTGAACGAGGCGGCGATGGTCTCGGCCGACAGCAGGGGCGCGCTCGCACCGCCGAAGTACGCTATCCAGTCCCCTGCGTGCTCGGCCGCGAACCGAGCCAGGACTTCACCGAAGTGGAATGGTTCAACACCGGCTTCAAAGGCGCAGACGCCCCTCTCGGCGAGCATCGTCTGATCATCGGGCTCCGCGCTCAGTGCGTAGATCGGACCGACGCCTTCGATCCCCTGGAGTGTGCGGGCAAGCTCGCCGGCGGCGGCGCTCTGCCCGCGAGCGAGCCATTGCTCAGCCGCGGAGAGGCCCGCCGGCGGGGTCAGCACGAGGACTGGGAACGGTTCGCCGGAGCGGTTCACTCGGACTGCCGGAGAGGACTGCCGGCGAGCACAGCTCAGGCGATCTCAGGTTCGATCAAGCCGAGAGTCCCATCTCTCCGGCGATAGAGGATATTGACTTGATTGGTTTGCGAATCCAAGAAGACGAAGAAGTCCTCATGACCGAGCAATGCCATCTGCTCGATCGCCTCTTGTTCGTCCATCGGGGTGAGCATGAAGCGCTTGCGGCGGGCAACCGTCAACGCCGCCTGAGCCGGCTCTTTCTCAGGCTCGATGGCCTCCGCGGCTACGTCCGAAGCGGATCTGCCGTCGCCTCGGTTCCGCCAGTGCCGCCCTTTGTAGCGATCTATCTGTCGATAGATCTTGTCGAGCACCGCATCGATCGAAGCATAGATGTCGTTGGTTCGCTCCTCGGCCCTGAGCAACACCCCCTTACCGCGCACGGTCAGCTGAGCCACCTGCCTGTCGTCGGCACTCCTGGCCGATTTGACAAAGGTCAGATCGACCTTTGCCTCTTCCAGAACATCGAGATACTTGTCCAGCTTCCCGACCTTCTTGTCGACGTACCCTTTGAGACGATCGCTAAGTTCGACGTTCCTGGCGAAAATCTCGACCTCGACTGGCATAAACGCTCCTTAAGCATTGCGAGTTAGCCTTGGGATCTTCTGCCTTGCGCCCTGGCGACCGCGACCGCAAAGGTCTGCCCGGCCCCGGCCTGCACAAGAGCCGCGTGACACGCGGTCATCGTCGCGCCCGTTGTGAAAAGATCATCGACGATCAGCACGCTTCGCCCGCCGACTCTCTCCGGGAACGCCCGGAAGGCATCTTCAACGTTGACTGCGCGGGATCCGATGTCCAGTCCCACCTGTGAGCGTGTGTCCCGTGTTCGAACAAGGGCATCGTCGGCGAATCCGACCCCCAGTCGATGCGCAAGCCGATGTGCAACAAGATCTGCCTGATTATAACCGCGAACCCTCTTGCGCCGGGCGGACAACGGCACCGCGGTGACAAGATCAACGGACCACTTTGTGCGGGCGACGACATCCTCGAGCCAACCGGACATGACATCGGCCAGCCGGCGGTTCGGACGGTATTTCAATTGCAGGAGCGCGGGGACGAGTGGGCCGGAGTATACGGCGTAGGCGCGGGCTTGCACAGGCAGCGGCAAGCGACGGCAATCGGAACATCGGCCGGGCTGCCCCAGCGGGCGACCGCAGTGGAGGCAGATGGGAGGAGTGATGCGCTGCACGCGCGTATCGCAGGTCTGGCACCAATCGCTTCCGGCGGCGCCACAGCCTGCGCAGCGCGGCGGGAACACCAAATCAACGCCCGCCTCGAGCCAGCGCTGCACCGAGCGGAGACCCAGGCGGGCGAGAGAACCTGGCATGACGTGTGCTTCTCCCCCTTCACAGTCCATTTCGACTGCGACGGCGATGACGTCTATCGCAGCATTGCCCCCAACGAAGATCGGAGGAGTTTCATCGCCGCCGGACCCAGCAGAACGATCAAGATCGACGGAAAGATCAACAGGCCGATCGGGAAGATCATCTTGATCGGCGCCTGGTGAGCCTCCTCTTCGGCCATCTGGCGGCGCCGCACCCTCATCTGATCTGATTGGATTCTCAAGACCTTGGCCATGCTCACACCAAGTTGCTCTGACTGAATGACTGCCGCAACGAAGCTCGTCATCTCGGCCACGCCGAGGCGTTCGGCCATATCCCTCAACGCATCGCGACGAAGCTTGCCCAGCCTGATCTCCTGGATCACCCGCCCGAACTCCAGGGCCAGATCGTTGTCCCATTTCTCATTGACCTTGGACATGGCTGCATCGAAGCCCAGACCGGCCTCGACGCAGATCGTCAGGAGATCCAGCGCATCGGGCATCGCCCGGAAGATGCCCTTCTGGCGGGAGGCCACCCGGCCCGAAAGCCACAGATCGGGGAAGAAGAAACCGACCAGCAGGAAGATGACGGAGAGACCCAGTCCCTGGAGCCAATTCCGGCCGGAGACGAGGTAGACAACGAACACCGTTCCGCCGAAAAGAAACGCCAGCACAAAGCGGAAGACCAGGAACACTGCCGGGTCGAGGTTCATCGGGTTGCCAGCCATCTCAAGCCGGCGCCGGGCGCTCTCGAGGGTCGCCTGTGGGGTGAACCGGGAGGCGGCCTTCCCGATCTGGTTGAGAAGCGGCAGGAGGATCCTTTGGAAGATGTCCTGCGAGAGCTCGATTTCCTCCAGAGTCATCGGTTCTTCACGCACGGTGAATTCGGCCATTCGTTCCTGGATCGGATCCTCCGCTGTCGGAGCGTTAATACCGACCACGACCAGGACGATCGCCAGAATGACGGCGCCCACCAGGACGATTCCCGCGAGACCAAGAGTACCCATGTGATCTACTCCGTTCCTTGAATACCGCGACTTACCATCCGCGGCTTCTCTCGCACAACAACTTCGTCATTGGTCCATGCGCAAGTATCGGCAGACTAGATATCGATCGCCACAATCTTCTGCACGGCGATGAACCCAATGACGACCATCAACCCGGCCAAACCCAGCAAAGGATAGCCACAGGTCCTCGTTTCCGGATTGAAGAACTCCATAACGTATTCGCGGTTGACGACGAACAGTACGGCGGTCAGCACGATCGGCAACGCCGAAATGACCCAGGCTGTCGCGCGCCCCTGGGCGGTCAGCGCCGAGATCTCGCCCTTGATGCGAACCCGCTCGCGAATCGTGAACGAAATCGTGTCCAGGATCTCGGCCAGGTTACCTCCGACCTCGCGCTGGACGTTGATCGCAGTGATGACCAGATCGAGGTCATCGCTCTCTATTCTCCTGATCAGGTGCTCGAGGGCATCTTCCATGGGTATGCCGAGTTGCATCTCCTGGACGACCCGCCGAAACTCATCTGAGATTGGTGGCGCAAGCTCTCGACTGACGGCCTCCATCGCCTGCAGAGTCGAATAGCCGGCTCTCAGACCGTTCACCATCAGATTGAGCATATCCCCCAACTGATTGTCGAACTGCTTCAACCTGCGCCCTAGTGTCGACTTAACATAGATTCCCGGGATGAAGGGTCCGACAATCAACCCCAGGACACCGATGATGACCGATCGTCCCAGCACCATCCCGACAAAGCCGGCGCCGAGCGATGAAGCCACGATCGCTGCGATATACTCGGCCGGTCGGAGCTTGATGTTGGCCTGGGCGAGATTTTTCGAGATCCCGTCGAAGAGATCTGTCCCCTCCCCCATCCGGTTGAAGAAGTCGCTCAAGGGACTCGGCCGCTGCACGCCGCCTTCGGCGGCGGTCTCCCCGGCGAATGTCATACCGCCGGCTTCGGAATATCGGCCGAGACGCTCCTCAACGACAGACTGCCCACCGAAGACGGAAAGCAGCAGGCCGATCAAGAGCATGGCCAACCCCAGCCCGCCCCCGACGTACAGAATTAGACTGGCATCTAGAGACATCAGTACCGAACCCTCTCTCCCACGCCGAAGATCGAGGCCGGCATGTGGATCCCGGACTGCTCGATCTTGTCCATGAACTTGGGGCGTAGGCCGGTCGGCCTCAAGCGGCCGATGACTCTCCCATTCTCAAACCCCGTCTGCTCGAAGACGAAAATGTCCGTCATGGTGATGACGTCGCCTTCCATGCCCTGGATCTCGGCCACATGGGTCACTTTGCGCGTGCCGTCACGCATGCGCTCAAGGTGAACGACCAACTCCAACGCTGAGGCGATCTGCTCTCGGATGGCCCTGACCGGTAGGTCCATTCCGGCCATCAACGTCATGGTCTCGATACGAGACAATGTATCCCGAGGGCTGTTGGAGTGCGCCGTCGTCATCGATCCATCGTGACCGGTGTTCATCGCCTGGAGCATGTCCAGGGCGGCCTCGTCACGAATCTCTCCCACGATAATCCGATCGGGACGCATTCGCAGGGCGTTGACCACTAGATTCTGGATCGTGACTTCACCGCGACCTTCAATGTTCGGTGGGCGGGACTCCAGCGTGACGACATGCTCCTGCCGCAGCTGTAGTTCCGCTGCGTTTTCGATCGTCACAATGCGCTCGTCCACCGGGATGTACTGAGAGATCACGTTCAGCATGGTCGTCTTTCCGGAGCCCGTACCGCCGGAAATGATCATGTTGATCTTGGAGATTACGCACGCCTTGAGGAATTCGATCGTCTCGGCGCTGATCGTCCCAAACTCGATGAGCTGCTCGACAGTGATCGGGCTGCGGGCGAATTTACGAATGGTCAATACCGGCCCGACGAGCGAGATCGGTGGAATGACGGCGTTCACACGGGATCCGTCCGTGAGGCGGGCATCGACGTATGGGCTCGACTCATCGATACGTCGGCCGAGAGGTGCGACGATGCGGTCGATGATACGCATCAGGTGGTCGTCACTCTCAAACGAAGCCGGCTCCCGGTGGATCTTGCCCGCCCGCTCAATGTAGATGTTCTTGGAGCCGTTCACCATGATTTCTGTGATCGTGTCGTCGGCAAGCAACGGCTCCAGCGGACCCAGACCGAGGATCTCGGCCACGATCTGCTCGAAGAGCCTGCGACGCTCCGGCCGGGAGAGCACGATCTTCTCCTCGGCCAGGATATTCTCGAACAGCTCCTCGATCGTGCGTCGCACCTCGACCGTCTGACTGACATCCATCGACGGATCAAGCTCCGAGAGGAGCTTGTTCTGCACTCGCGTCTTGAGGTCGTAGTACGTATCCCGCTGGGCGGTCCCCGGGGGACTGGCCCGCCTGGCGTTCAGACCGCCAAGACGGGAACTGCCTGGGTCTCGCGGGGCGGCCGGCGCCTCACGCGGGGCGGGAGCAGGCTGGGCCTGACCTTCCTCTATGCGTTTTAGAAGCGACACGGGTTACCTCCTCAAGTCACTCAACACCCCACCCCGGCTAGCGGCCGAAGAGTCTCGCTCTCTCTCGAGGCCGCTCCTCCTCGCCTTCCTCCACTTCCTGGACCAGTTTCTGCTTGATCGCGCCGAGGAGTTCAATCACGTTCTTGGCCGGCGGCCGACTTCGGTCACCCAGCAGGAACGGAACCCCCCGGTTGATCGACGGGCCGACAACTCGCTCATCGGCGATGATCTCCCCGTCAACCGGTTGCTTGAGATTCTCCGACACGGCATCGGCCGTGATCCCGCTCTTCTTGTCCATCTTGTTGAGTGCGAATACCAGGCGTTCGCGCGGGAACTCCAGCACGCTCAAGAGATCGAAGAGCAGTCGCGAGTCCTTGATCGATGGGATGTCCGGCGTGGCCACTGCGACCAGCAAATCGGTCACGTCCAGGACCGCCAGGGTTATGTCGTCCATGGTCGAACTAGTGTCAACGACAACGTAGGGATAGGTTCGGCGCAGATACTGCAGAACTTTGCGAACCTGGTCAGCATGGATCTCATCCGCCATCTCCGGGCGGGGCGGGGCGGCCAGGACATGCAGCCCGCACTCGTGAGCCATCAGCACTTCTTCGACGATGTCAGGGTCGATCTCGTCGGCGCGGGCCGCCAGGTCGAGCATGCTGTTCTTGACCTGTAGGTTCATGAATACGGAGACATCGCCGAACTGAAGGTTGGCGTCGACCAGCACGGCCGGGGTTTCCTCCGTGTTGAGGCCGATTGCCAGGTTGCAGGCCAGGGTCGTGCACCCGACGCCGCCCTTGGCGCTGTAGACTGCGATCACCTTGCCCAGCGGGCGCTGCGCCCGGCCGCCGACCATGCCCGGCTCCATGGGGACCATGGCCTGGGCAGGCTTCTCCAGCGCCTTGCGCTGCTCCCGGGCACGCTCAGAGACAACTCGGATGGTCGAGATGAGCTCGTCGCCTGAGGGAGGCTTGGCGATGAAGTCTCTGGCACCCGCCAGCATCGCCCGGCGCATGTAGTCCGGCTCATTCTGCACGGAGAGAATGACGATCTGGGCGAAAGGGACGTCTTTCAGCAGGGCTTCCGTCGCAACAATGCCATCCATGTCCGGCATGTTGATATCCATGAGGACGACGTCCGGCTGCATGTCATGAGCCAGCTGGAGCGCCTCCTCACCGGATCGCGCTGATCCCACTATCTGGATGTCCGCCTCGAATTGCAGGAGCTTGCGGATGTTCTCTCGCGTTTCCGCAATATCGTCGACGATCAGCAGACGGATGTTCTCCCCTTCGTTCTCGGTCACTCTGGTCTCCGTGAGTCACCGTCGCCGAACCGATCCCCGATTCCGCCATGTGCTGACAGTCGGGCTGCCCGGATCGGGCGGCGACCCGACCCGGCCGGGGAACCCTTCACATCTCCGCGGGCGGCTATGGGATAGGCGTCGGCTGGTCGTTACCCAGGACCGGCGGGACGATCGCGTCCAGTCGAGGCTCCAACCCATACGGGAGCTTGGAGGGCACGGCGATGCTGTAGTTGTCAATCAGGTACTGCAGCGTAACGCTGGTTGTGTCGACTTCCTGGCTGTCGCCCGGCGCGCGCAGCGTGAGCGTCATGTCGACATTGGCTTTCATCGCCCAATTCAGCGAGAGCGCATCCTGAGGTGAGACGATGAGGGTGACGACGTCCGGCGAGGGAGCGGCGGCCGTCGGTGCCCCCGCCTGCGGGGCTTCAGGGGGAGGAGCGCCAGCGACCTCGGGTGTCGCCACCACGACCGCCGGAGCCGGCTCGTCGCTCAGGGGCGACGTCCCGACATGCAGCACCGTGGCGTTGCGAACCAACCGCTGCGTCACAAGGCGAGCCCGCTGAGCCTCCGCCGGGAGCGCGTAGAGTTGAACGCCGGTGTCGGGATCGGTCACAAGTTTACCCAGCGGAGGGAGCTCCGGGTTGGTGCACTTGGTGCCATTCTCGTCCTGTGTCAACTCTGTACACAAGGCGCCGGTGACGAGGCTCCCGCCCGAATCGATGAAGTGGATCGTTTTGTTCGGCTCGCCCGCCTGGAACTCCTGATCGATATCGATCATGAGCATGGCCACCAGAACGTCCACGCTGTCTCCATCCCGCAGCGCATAGGCCACACCGGAGAGCCGCGACATCGGAATCGCAATAGCCGTCATGCCGGGCGGGATCGCAATCGAGGCGATTGACCCCGTTCCGAGCAAGGTGCCGGGTGAATCGGTCACCATGTTCTCGGTGAGGGGCACGCCCCGGGCGATGTCCATCCGGGCTCGCCGGCCTACGGCCTGGCCGACATCGGTCAACATGGTCTCGACAACCGAATCCGCCGGGAAGGGAGCGGCGATGACGCCGTCAGGCGGAATCTCCGCGCCACGGGCGATATCCTGCGCCGCGATCACAATCTCCACCATGTCGCTCGGCACCGCCGGTGTACCCTGCACCTCAGCCGGCTGCTGGGTCACACCCCTCAGGAACAAAAACACGGCGACTGCCCCAAAGAGGATTATCAGGGCGAAGAGGATCAATAGGCGGCCACGGCGCATTTCGCCTCCTTGTCAGGCCAAGCCCGGCTCAGTGCCGGTGGGCGAGGCAATGATAGTGTTTCCCATTCAAAAGTCAAGGCGGTCCCTCCAGGCGGGTGTATCGAGCGCTTGCGGCACGCGGCACGTCGATCAGCCGATTCTGTGTTTGTCGAGCGGCTTCGCCTCTCGACAAACACAGAATCGCCTATCTTCCGCGTGCTGCGCAATGAAGCTCCAGATACACCACTCCGGGCATGCCCCCCAGGGCCGACCCGAGGCTCTTGATGCAAAGAGCCCTATCGCTGATAGGGCTCCATTGCGATCGGCAGGTGGTCGATAGGTCGATTGTCACATGGTGCCACCAAGTGCTAGATGTTGTTGACGATGTTGCTGAACACATTGCCGATGGCGGGCCCGAGTAACGCCAGAATGACAATCACTACGACGGCGACCAAAACAAGGATCAACGCGTACTCGACCAGGCCCTGACCTCTTTCTTTGGGTCCGAACAACATGCAGCTCACCTCCTTTCCGTGTAAGACTCGCCTTTTTCGTGCCTCAGGCTGTCACAATTATAGGGGGAGGCCGCACCCACGGGCAATAGGACCTATTTCCGATGCCTTTCCCAACTTGATCAGGCTGCGGGGGGTGGTCGAAGCTAGTCGCCGGTAGGGATCCAGAAGATCACCCGGGAGCCCTGGTCGGCTGAGCTATCAATCTCCATCACCCCGCCCACCTGCTCGACCCTTTTGCGGAGCATCTCGAGGCCCTGCCCCTGGCCGTCGCCAGCGTCAAGGCTGTCCTTCTCGAAGCCCTTCCCATTGTCCTCGACACCGGCCCGGACCTGATGGTCGCCCATGTCCAGTGTGACTTTCGCCTGGGTGGCCTGAGCGTAGTCTCGGACGTTTCCAAGCAGCTGCTGAACCGCCCGGAAGACCAGAACCTCCCGGTGCGACTCCAGGCGCCGCTCGGTCCCCGTCACGACCAGATTGATGCTCAACCCGGTCTTCTCCTTGAAGGCCTCGGTGTAGCGGCGGATCGTCGGAACCGCCCCCAGGTCGTCAAGCATCATCGGGCGCAGGTCGAAGATGAATCCGCGCACGGTGTTGAAGCTCGTCTGTGCGGAGGCCTTGAGGCTGTTCAATTCCTCGCGTGCCTTGTTTGGATCGGAGTCGAACAGCCGAGTGGCAATCTCGGTCTGAAGGATGAAGTTCGACAGGGCCTGCGCCGGGCCGTCGTGGATCTGGCGGGATATCTTGCGCCGCTCTTCTTCCTGAGCCTCGATGATCTGTTCCACGCCGCTTTGCGCACGGGCGGCGGGCTGCCCGGTCGGCGCGGGAACAGAACCGCCCTCGAGCAAGGCGATCAGCTCATTGATGTACTGGACATAGCGCTCAAGGTGGGATTTGTCGCTTTGAAGCTTCTCGAGCTGGCCACGCATCGTAAACAAGCGCTGTTGAGCGTCTTGGGCCGACTCATAAGCCGATCGAATGTCCTCGCGGGGCACCGTATCGAAGTGCGCCTGGAGTTGATGAAGTTGGGCCGTGATCGAGGCGTTGCGCTGCGCCAGCTTGTCGACCTCGCCCTGGCTCTGTTCGACCAGCAGGGCGATTTCCTTCAATTTGTTCTGGGATTGTTCAAGCTCCTCACCGCTGCGCTCCATGAACGCTTCCAGCGGGTTGAGCTCGCTCTCCTCGACCGCCTCGGTCATGAGGCCTCCAACCTGCTACGACGCCTGTCGTAATTTGCCTTGACGCGGATCCGCCTGCCTCGGCAGGGATCCCAGCGCGAGCCTGCGATCACTTGCGAGTATCCTGCAGTCGGACCCAGCCATGTCTCAGTGCATAGACCGCGGCTTGCGTCCGGTCCTCCACATCAAGCTTGTGCAGGATGGCGGTCATGTGATTTTTCACGGTTTGATGGCTGATACCGAGCCGGGCGGCGATTTCCTTGTTGCTCAGGCCGCGCGTCACATACTGCAGGATCTCCATCTCCCTCGGCGACAGGGGCGCGAAAGCATCGACCTCCCCCTCCAGATGTGGCCGCCGGACGGCTTCGACGCCGTGCATGAGCCACTGCTGCAACCCCGTTCCGTCATACACTTGATCGCCGACAACGAAGAAGCCACGGGCAACATGCCGGATGACGTCGACCAACTTGCCGGCCTGCACATCCTTCGAGCAGTAGGCCGAAGCGCCGGCGCTGAACGCGTGAAGCACCTGCTCAACGTCATCGTAGGCGGTGAGAAGCACTACCGACGTCCCAAGGCGCTCGGCCGTGATCTGTCGGGTAACCTGGATTCCGTTCATATTGGGAAGATTGACGTCGATGAGGGCGACTCTTGGGCGATGTTCACGAACGAGCTCGATTGCCTGGTCACCACTGGTTCCTTCGGCGAGGATGTCCAGATCTTCCTCGGCGTCAAGGACGTTGCGGACGCCTTCCCGGAACAACGGATGGTCGTCAACGATGATGACCCGTATCGTCTCCATGCTCCAACCTGCCGCCGATTGAGTGGGGCGAGTATAGCATAGACGGGCCAAGGGAAGCAAACTCGACAGGCTGCCATCGAAAGACCACCATGTTCTCGCCGCCGGCGGCCGGACTGTACGACGCGCCCGTCCGGAAGACCGGCTGGGCCCACCGGGTCAACTCCGGATACCAGCCCGGGAACGTCATCAGGTAGTCGGCATTGTTCCGATTCAAGTACTCCGCCAAGGATCCCTCGTCGCGCAGGATCGGAATCACATCGGGTGACACGAGACCAGCCAGGTCGAGGATCGGACGCCCGCCGTAGTATCCCAGCGCGCCAATATCGTGCGCGGCGACGACCGCGTCCGGCTCTGTGTGGGTGGCGATCCAGCGCGAGGCCGCGACCATCTCCGTCTCAATGATCGAGACGTCCCTGGCGTAGGCGCCCGCTCCGAGGAGCCAGAAGCCGAGCAGGACCCCGCCTACGCTCGCCGGCCAGGCCAGAGCCGTCATGCGCCTTCGACCTCTGCGACCGAGAGGCCAACCGGACGAAACCAATCCGTCCAGACCGACGACCAGTATGACCGGAACAGTCGGTATCACATAACGTCCGTGTTGGTATGTGACCGGCAGGCGCAGCGCATACATCGACATGAACACCACCGCCCACACCAGTGGGGCCAGGCTACCCAACTTGCGAGATCGGATCGCGTGCCAGGCCGCCAAGACCAATCCCGGGAGAAGCATGATGCCGACACCGATCATCGGCTGGATGAACTCCGCAAGGAGTCGGGTGGCGATCGGCGACTGCCTGAGGACGGCGTACTCTGCCTGTTTAGCGTAGAACGTTGTCGGCCACCATTCACCTCCGACAAGGCGATTAAAGGCCAGGTAGGGCGCTACGAGCATTGCCATGCCTAGCCCGGTCAGGATGAGGATTCGGACGCGATCGGAAATCGGCTCAGGATCCCAGGCCAGGAGCCAGATCAGTGGCACGATCAGGGTGACCGCGTCCGGCCGGATCCACATCCCCAGGCCGATCAGCGCACCCACGGCTACAGGAGCCGACCGGCGCGCCTCGAGTAGAAGGAAAACCGCCACAACTAGGAGGGCTTGAAGAATAGTTTCCATTCCGGACAGCCCGGCCCAGGCCAAATGCCACTCAAGCACGACAACGACCCCCGCCGTCCAGGCCCAGGCCGGATCGGACAGCCTGCGGCTCAACCACTCGCGAGACAGGAGGCCTGTGAAGAACAACGCCACCCCGCCGAGCACGTAGGCCCAGGTGCGCGGATCGAGTCCGAAGGCCGCACCCACAGCCAGCAGCGTCGTCCAAAGTGGCGATGTCGAACCTCCACTCGTGGGCCCCGGCTGAAATGTCCAGGTCCTGAGATCGACCAGATTGCGGGCGTAGGTCTGGTGGATCCAGGCGTCATCCAGGGGGAAGCCGAGCCCGAATTCCCGCCGGGCGGCAAAGAGATAGACAGCGCAAGTAAGGATGGTGATGGCGGCGTAGATCACAGGCCATCTCCAGCACCGGAATGTTGCCGTCGGCGTCATGACCCGGCTTCCTCTTCCGTGACCCTCAGAATCAAGATGTCGCCTCCGGGCAATCCCTCGAGCCTCCGCTCCAGAGCCAACCACGGCACCGAGTCGGGATCGAGGTACAGCGCGGCCAGCCCCTCGGGCCGGTTGGCGTCGAGCACGACCCATCGAACACCGTACCGTTCCACAACCGCATGCAAGGTCTCCGGAGGACCATTGGGGATCATCACACTCGGCGCGCCCGAAGCCAGGAACATCCCCGGCGGGTTGTTGGCCGCAACGACCGACCGGGCGGGATCGAGGCCTGTGAGGATCCGGCTCACCTCGGAGTACGCCGCCGCCGATCCGCTCCAGGCCGGCGAGGTGGCAGCAGGACCGACGACACGCGTCCAAAATAGACCGATGGTCAGCACACCCGCCAACGCCGGCGCGCTCCATCCGAAGAGTGCGCGCGCCCTATCGACGGCCCATCCGCGTCGGTCGGCCGCCCACTCGACCGCGCGTCGGATCCCCAACGGAGCTAGAGACCACAACAGCGGCATGAGCGCCGTGCTCGAGTG
>CAZGRL010000039.1:0-1754 GCA_964528155.1 uncultured Anaerolineaceae bacterium | reverse complement strand
AGAAACCGCCCCTGGCGCCGGCGAAGGGAAACACAAAACTCATCACACCTAGGAGGATGAACAGGTAGATCGCATTGAGCCTGACAAGCCAGTCGGATCTTTTCTCCAGTGCACCAATGAGCATGAACGGTCCCAGGAAAACGAGACCGTTTACGGCAACGAGCGTTCTCAGGTTGGCGAACAGAGCCTCGAAGCGACTCGTAACGATTACAGCCAAACCTGATGCTAGCCAGCGTTCCGGCGTGAGGATCGAGGCCGGAAAACTGAATAGGTCGTCGTATCGCGTAAGCCATAGCGTCCGGTTCTGCCCCAGGGGGAATGGACTGCCGACAGCTGACCAGTTTCGCACCCACCAAGGCGTCATCACCAGAAAGTAGCCGCAAACCAACAACGAGACCGAGGCGCCTCTTCGTTCACTGGACCAGGCCGCTATCAAGCCCAGGACGAGGAGTAGCAGGCCATCCGCGCGGGTGAGGTGGGCGAGCCCAACTAGCGCGCCGGCGACAAGCCACCCGCTCCTCCGGCCTCCCTCCGCAGCTGAGGCCATCACTGCCATGGCCCCCGCCCCGATCAACAAGAAAATGGAAAAGGAATCCGTCGTGACAAAGAATGGCAGGAAGAACCCGGAGAAGATGGCGAGCGCCGCAGCCCGTTGGACGGTCGACCTGTCGGAGGATAGACGCGATGCAATGGCGACTGTCAGCGCCGGGATGGCAGCTGTTGCCAACACAAAGGGCGCTTGCGCACCCCGGAACCCTACTCCGGCGATCGCCATGGAGGCTGCACTGACGAAGCTCACCAGCGGCATCCAATATGCGAATGACGGATGTGGCAAATCCCTGGGATCGTCAAGATAGTTCCACAGAAATGGCTCCTCAAGCCCACTACCTTGTTCGATCTCACGGGCGTTGACATAGTAATAATCCGCATCCATATAGCCTGGCGCGCGAACCCACCAGGCTGCCAGAGCGGCGATCAATAGACCAGCGAGGTAGAGGACGAGCCAGCGCCAACGCCACACGGCGGACGTTGGAAGATGCGCTACCACCCGCCCCTCCCGGACCCCAGGCCTGTTGCCTCGGCCGCGGTGGACGGAGAGGGGGCGCCAGGATGAGACTGGGCCCGGCTTATACCTGGTGTCCCGTCATCGCCGATAGCGTCGTCTGCAACATGGTAGACAGTCACACCTTGCGCTTGATACACGGGCATCAAAGCTGGAAGATCCCTTTCCAGCCATTCGCTCCCGGTCGGAGTCTCATACGGTCCGGCGATCACCCAGTTGCAGCCGCAGGTGCGCAGGAGGTGCATGCGTTCGGGCGAATCCATTCCCTGCGGCGAGAAAAACCGCGCTGCAAGATCACGCTTCACTTCGTAGCCCAGGGTTTCAAATGGGTGCCCGACGAAGGTCCTGACGCCTGTCCTGGCCGGGATAAGAAGACCGGTCTTCTCGTTCGCCATGACCACGTCCGATTCTCCACTCACCTTGCCCAACCAGTCCACTGCCGAGACGAGACCCTGCGGGTCAAACAGCTTGTCTGGCTGGCCGACGGCGTAGAGCGCCCCACCGGTACTGACATAAAGAGAGGAAGGCACGGCCGCCGCAATGACGAGCGCCAGCAGCACCCTCCGTCGAGGACGGATCAGGGCGGCATTCCAGCGGCGAAGCAAAGGAAGCAAGCCGTAGCCCAGTGCATACGTAGAGAGCAATGCCAACGGGACAGTCATGTTGGCGGCGAACCGCCGCTGGATATCTG
>CAZGRL010000038.1:8343-31093 GCA_964528155.1 uncultured Anaerolineaceae bacterium | reverse complement strand
GCCGCGCGTCCTGGCAGTTGACTTTTAAACAGCGCCTGACCATCCTTGGAAGTCCCACGGACTTGTGCCGTGCAATCGACTGACCCTCGCTCGTTGCACCTCTCTGATCTCGAGTTGACTCTCTCAACGGCCTGCAGAGCTAACCCCCGGACCGACCCGCTCTCCTGCTTGCCTGTTTGATCCCAGGACGCGGACACATCTGAAATTGCCAGCGACATCGTTTAACTACATACGAGTGAGGGATTCAACCTCCGCTTCGCCAAGGAGATGGGACGCCATGAGAATCAGGGTAGATCTTGTCGGCCTGTTGATTGCTGCAGCCGTTGCCGCAACTGGATGTGCCGGCCAGGGCGGCCGCTACGGGCCGCAGAGCGTTGAGGCTGCCTCAACACAAGGGGCCAATCCGATCGCGAGCACAACGACCGCGCCTGCGTCGCCGGTCCCCCCAAGGCAGACGCCGACGGAGACGAGTGCTCCCCAGCCAGCGTACAACGCTGGGCTCAATGACTACGGATATGGCTCGGGCGACTATGGGGCCGCGGCAACGCCGACTGCCGACCAGGGGGCAACGACGGCCGGACAACCCACCGTTGGAACCGCGACTTCGTCATTGGGGGTGATCCTTGTCGAGGGTCAGGGTCATACCCTGTATGCTCTAACGATGGATTCGCCCGGCGTAAGCACCTGTGAGGGGAATTGCCTCCAAAACTGGCCACCGCTCATGGCTAACGGAACGCCCACTGTCGGCGACGGTGTCCAGGCCGCTCTGCTTGGAACCATCACTCGAAGTGATGGCGGCACGCAGGTGACCTACAACGGCAAGCCCTTGTACACCTATGCCGGCGACCTGGCTGCCGGGGATCTCACGGGGCAGGGGAAAGGTGGAGTGTGGTTCGCCGTCACAGCCGCAGGAGACTTCGCGCGCTGAAGTCAAGCTGGGGAGGACGAGCGCAACAAGGAACGAGCAATAAGCAGTAAGCAATGAGCTGTTAGCTGACAGCTGTCAGCCAACAGCCAAGAACCAAAGGCCAGAAGCATTGGGCGAAGAGACTGCCGCGTTGTCTGAAGGGCGGCAGTCTTTGTAGCCGTGGTATAGTGGCCTGGTGGCCGAGAAACGACTCGCATCGCTCCGCGCGCGTTGGTTGTTCGTGGGGGACGTCGCAGTCTATATCGTCGCGACGGTGTTGGGTTTCGCCGGTCATGAGGAGCTCGCTTTGGCTGCCTGGGGGCGTTTCCTGGCGACGCTTGTCTCCTTCACCCTGGCCTGGTTCCTAATCTCCCCATGGATCGTCGGGGGCGTTGATCCGAACGGCCGAGGGTCGGCGCGACTCTGGCGGCCCGCTTTGGCGGCGTTGTACGCCGCGCCGCTGGGCGCGTGGTTGCGCGGTATCTGGCTCGGGGCCCCGATCCAGGTTGTCTTCGTCGCCGTTATGGGGGCGGTGACTGCAGCGCTGATGGTCCTCTGGCGGGCGGGTGTGCTACCGCTCATCGGACGTCGCGGCTGATCCGTTCACTTGCTGTGCCTATTCCCCTAAGCTATCATCACGCGACACACCATGGATGAGATGGAACTGATCCATGACGCCCAACAGGGGGACCTCGAGGCGTTTAATCGCCTTGTCCTCGCCTATCAATCGCGCGTCTTCAACACGGCCTTGCGTATCATGGGGGACGATGATTCTGCATCCGACGCGGCCCAGGAGACATTCATCTCCGCGTATCGTAACTTGAGGCGCTACCGCGGCGGTTCGTTTCAGGCTTGGCTCCTTCGCATCGTCACCAACTCGTGCTATGACGAGTTGCGCCGCCGGAAGAGGCGCCCGGCGACGTCGATCGATGACCTCACGACGGAGCCGGACGGAGATGCAGCGGAAGCCGGGCTCAACTTGGCGTCCCGGCACGAGAGCCCGGAAGCGGCCGCTGAGCGGTCCGAGCTGAGTCGTGCGATCGAGGAATGCCTGCGTCATCTGCCTGACGAGTTTCGGGTGGTCGCCGTCTTGGCCGACGTCCAGGGGTTCGAGTATGCCGAGGTCGCGCGGATCGTGGGAAAGCCACTCGGGACAGTCAAGAGCCGGCTGGCCCGAGCGAGAGCCCGACTGCGTGACTGCCTGCAGGGTTATGGGGAACTTTTGCCGGCGTCCTTCCGTCTTCAGGACGAGACGGTTTGATGAAGCGACTGAGTGATCTGCCCAAGCGGGATCTGGAGCTGCTGTCGTCGTATCTCGACGATGGGTTAAGCGCGAAACAGAGGGACAAGCTCACCACGCGGCTGGAGCGGGAACCCGACTTGTGCTGGGCACTCGAGGAACTGCGTCGGACGGTCTCGATCATCAGCAGCCTGCCCGAAGTACGCCCGCCCCGGTCGTTCACCCTTACCCGGGAAACCGCCGGGACCCGGGTGCGGCCTCCCGCCTATCCTCTTCTGCAACTGGCGACTGCCCTGGCCACACTGGCTTTCGTGGCAGTCGTCGGCCTCGACACGTTGAACAGCCAGGGCAGATCAGCCGCCCTGTCCTCGGCGGCACCGGAGCAGGCTGAGCGCTTTGCGGCGCAGCAAGCTGAGGAACCGGCTGCAGCTGCACCCTCGGAGGCGATGCCGGCTTTGGGCATAGCGCAAACCGAAGAGTCGCTCGAGCCGTTGAGCCAGGCGCCCGAGGCCACACCCGCGCCCGAATCCACGCAGGGTCTCGGGGGCGGTGAGCCTCCGGTCGCGTTGCCCGGAGCCTCGGAGGCCTTGCCTACCGTGCCGGCTGAGGACCGCGCTCTTATCCCCCCCGGCACGCCGTGTATCGGCTGTGGTGGGGGAGGAGAGGGCGAAGCCCTGCCTGGAGAGCCGCCGAGGATCGATCAGGGACCACCCCAGGCGACCTCCACGCCTACTGCGGCTTCAACGGAAGCCTTCGCGGCAAAGGCCGGCGAGTCTCCGTCCGCCGGGGACCTTGAGAACGCGCCGACAGCCATGTCTCGACCTTCCAGCCTGTACAGGCCCGGGATCACGCTCATCCGCCTGGCTGAGATAAGCCTGGGACTGGCCGCCATTATTATGGCCGGTCTGACGCTCTGGGTCAGGCGGAGCGACTGATGGCGGAGTTCGATAAGATCGAATTCTGTCCGGCGTGCGGTGCACGTGTCGAGCTCCAGGAAGCCTTCGGTCGCATTCGTCCCGTCTGTCCAAAGTGCGGCCGTGTTCACTATCAGGATCCCAAGGTCGCTGCCGCGGCGCTTGTCGAGCGCGAGCGCAAGGTCTTGCTGGTCCGAAGGGTGAACATGCCCGAACAGGGCAAATGGACGTTGCCCGCGGGCTTCGTCGAATTCGATGAGGATCCGCGTCTAGCGGCCATGCGCGAGTGCGAAGAGGAGACCGGCCTGAAGGTGCGTGTCACGGACCTGGTAGACGTCATCCATGGTCAGGAACATCCGCGCGGAGCGAGCATTGTCATCGTCTATCGGGCCGAGATCGCCGAGGGGCAACTGGGTGCCCACGACGACGCCGATGCCGTCGGCTTCTTCGGACCAGACGAGCTGCCGCCGCTGGCCTTCCGCGCCACCCGGTTGGTCCTGGACCGGTGGCGGCGCGAGGTGTGAGCTGCCCCGGAGCCCCATGCTATAATCCGCGTAGTCATCGATCGCCCCGCTTGCGCATCCCCTTCCCCAGGCGTCCTGAAAAATCCGTGAAATGGATTCGCGTTCATGCCAGCGCAGACACTGTGAGAAGTAGCTCCCTTACGATCCTGCCGAATGCCCTGCCCGGGCGATCATCGATCGCCCCTGAAATCGATCGGGCGGCCCGCTGCGTTTCCCCGCATCCTGAACAATCTGAAAGCTCATGATCCGTTTCGACGTTTTCACCCTTTTCCCTGACATCGTGCGAACCTACTTTGAGGCGAGTGTGGTGGGCAAGGCACAGCAAGCGGCCTTGATTGATGTTCGGGTTCACAACATCCGTGATTTCGCCGTCGACCGCCACCGCACAACCGATGACGTACCCTACGGCGGCGGGGGCGGAATGATCATGAAGCCCGAGCCGATCTTCGCCGCCGTCGAATCCGTGTTGGGCGAGTCATTGGCCAGTGTCCCTGTCATCCTGCTGACACCTCAAGGGCGACCGTTCCATCACGACGTGGCCAGGGAACTGTCAGGCCTCCCCCGATTGGCGCTCGTGTGCGGGAGGTACGAAGGCGTGGATGAGAGGGTCAGAGAGCATCTGATCACCGATGAGATCTCGATCGGTGACTATGTTCTGACCGGAGGGGAGTTGCCGGCGATGATCGTCATCGATGCGGTGGCGCGTCTGATACCCGGGGTCCTGGGTGATGCCGAAGCGGCCGAGCATGACTCGCACGCCGCGGGGCTGCTTGAGTATCCTCATTACACACGCCCGGCGGAGTATCGGGGCTGGCGTGTGCCAGATGTTCTTCTCTCAGGCGACCATGCACGCATCGCGGCCTGGCGCAGCGATCAGTCGCGACGACGAACCATGGCGAGGCGACCGGACATGCTGGAGCGGCTCGGACTGTCTGAGCCTGAGCGCGAGCAGATTGAACAGGATGGATCCGACAACTCCGAATGATCAGCGCCTGCATCCCATCTGGCGCGGCGAGAGTTTGCACTGGCCTCGTCGGATGTTTCTTGGATACGAACCCGGAGTAGACCTTGAGAAAACTCGCCACGTTCAAGGCTAGCCTATTCAGCAGACCGGACCGACCAGGAGGCTGCCCGCGGGAGGCTGGGCTTCGCTGTGCTGGAGGCTTCACAATGCGCTCCTCCATGCGCTGGGGGTCGGTTGTCGCCGCGCTGTTGGGGCTGTTCCTATCCGGCTGCGCCTCTTCGCCCGACATCCAGCTTCCGACCGTCGGCCCGACACCTCCTCCAGTGACAATCATGCCGGCGACCCTGCCGCCTCCGCCAAAGACACTCATCGTGTGCATGCGTGATGAGCCGACCTCGCTCTACCTGTACAGCCCGGCCTACGTCAACGGGCAGGACGGCGGTGAAGTCGACACGATCTTCCAGGCGCTTTACGATGGCCCGGCCGATATTCGAGGCTTCGCGTACCAACCTGTCATTCTCGAGAAGACGCCGAGTATCGCCGACGGTGATGCCCGCGTGCAGACAGTGCAGGTGGGCGAGAGTGAGGTCTACTTCAACCCTGTGACCCTGGAGCCCGATAGTCTGGAGACAGGCATGCCGTATCTCCCAGTCGGCTGTCGTGCGCTTTCATGCGCTGAGACGTACTCGGGCGGTGAAGTGGCCATGGATCAGCTTGAGGTCGACTTCGAGCTGCTCGAAGGCTTGCGCTGGTCGGACGGTGAGCCTCTCACGGCGGGCGACTCCGTCTTTTCTTATCAGATCGAGACCTCGCCGGATACCCCCGGTACCAAGTTTCTCGTGAATCACACACAATCCTACACAGCCCTCGATGATCGGACGGCACGCTGGACGGGGATCCCGGGCTACATGGACAATGAGTACCGCGGAAACTTCTGGTCCCCTCTGCCGCAGCACCTTCTGGGAAGCAAGACGGCGGAGCAACTCATCGAGGACGATGGGGCTAATCTGCATCCGATCGGCTGGGGTCCCTATATGATCGATACATGGGACCGCGGGAGGAAGCTGCGCCTAGTGCCCGATCCAGACTATTTCCGCAGCCAGGAGAGCCTACCAGCCTTTGATAGCCTCGAGTTCCGGTTTCTCGGCCAGGATTCGGATAGCGCCATCGAGCAATTGATGACCGGTGAGTGTGACATTCTGGATGAATCCTTGTTGAGCCTGACACAGATCGGTACCTTGAAGTCCTTCGCCGACGAGGGTCGATTGATCTTCGAACAGACGCCCGGGTCGATAGAGGAGCGCCTCGAGTTCAACTTGTCGCCAACGGATGCGGGGAGCCTGTTGGGTGATGTGGAAACCCGTCGCGCGCTTGCAGCCTGCATCGACCGCCAGGCGATCATGGACGACATCCTGGATGGGGCAGGGGCACTGGCGTCGACCTATGTGCCGTCTGGCCATCCGCTGTCCCTCGAGTCAGCCGGAGCCGTTCCATACGATCCAAATGCAGGGAGACTCGGGCTTGAGAAAGCCGGCTGGATCTTGCCCGATGGAGATTCTGGCTCCGTTCGAGAGGCCCAAGGTGTCACCGGGGTTCAGAACGGAACGAAACTGGCTTTGTCGCTCGTCAGCTCGACGGGTGCCATTGAAGGGGCCATCGCAGACAAGATCAAGGAAGATCTGGCTGATTGTGGCGTCGAGATTGCCGTCGAGACGCTCGATCCCGCCTCACTCCTGGCTGAGTGGCCGGAAGGGCCGGTTTTCGGGCGCACCTTCGACATGGCGCTGTGGGCGTGGCCGACGGTCGTGAGTCCGGTGTGTGAAATGTTCTCATCTGCCCAAATTCCATCCGACGCCAACCCGCATGGGATCAACGCCTCCGGCTTCAGCGACTCGGCCTACGACCAGGATTGTGAGTCGATCCTGCTGAACACCCCCGACTCGGCGGCGTTCGTCGACGGCGTTCGCACTACCCAGGAGATCCTGGCCGACCAGCTTCCTGCCCTGCCCTTGTTCCTGCGCCCCAGGCTCATCGCCCATTCGAATGAAGTCTGCGGCGTGGAACCGGATCCGAGCACCAGCAGCATGCTCTGGAACCTTGAAGCGATCCGTCCGGCGGAGGACTGCCAGCCTGGGCCATAAGGGGCTGCCCGAGCCGGGGGCGGCATATGTGGGGGTGGTTGAAGTGGGGGATGTTTGTCAGGTTCAACGAGTTGAACCTTTTTGGCAAGCTGAGGGTATATAAGTATTAGGATAGGTGCGCGGAAGCCGTGGCCCAGGACTCGGACAGGGAGCTTGTTGTCTTGCTCCAGCAGGGGGATCTGGAGGCGCTTGGCGCGCTTTATGACAAACATCACCCGCTGGTTTTCCGAACCATCCTTGGGATCACCAATGATGTCGAGACGGCGGCCGATGTCACTCAGGACGTTTTCCTACGCCTGTATCGGTTCGCCGACCGGGTCGACCCGAGCCGCCCGCTTGAGCCATGGCTCTATCGGGTATCGGTCAACCAAGCAAACAGTTGGCTTCGGCGGCGGAGCCGGTGGCTGAGAGTCCTGGAAGAGATGGCGGGATGGCTCTCGATTGGCGGCAAGCCGACGCCGGAATCCCAGGCAGAGCGGCAGGACGAATGGCGCTGGGTTGGGAGAGCCGTCGCACGCCTTCCCGCAACCCAGCGTGCTGTCGTCGTCCTTTACTACGTAAACGACCTCTCCGTTCGGGAGATCGCAGAGATCCTGAGTATTCCCGAGGGAACGGTGAAGTCCAGGCTGCATTACGGACGGATCAGTTTGAAGAAGGAGCTCGGTTTGGCTGAAGAACGTCAGGTCGGAGTGCAATATGAGGCCACTTAGTCGGGCGGGCAGCGACCCCGCGGACTCCCTTATCAGGCTGACCTTGCGGAACTGGGTCTTGAGGGCACAGCCGCCGATTTCCGGGCGGAAGCGCCTTCTTCGGGGAGCCTGGCTGGCCTCCGTAGGCCGTGAGCGCAAGCCCAGGGCAATCGGCGTGACGTCAGCTCACGTGGTCGGTACGGTCTGGGGGCTCGTGAACGCGGCGCTTGCCGATCCGGCCGGGAACTCGGTCCAGCGAGCCCTTGCCGGGGCCGCCGTTCACCGTGAGCCGAACGCCCTCCTTACGGGTCATATCCGTAGGGAAGGTTGGCATCCGTTCTCCTTGGGGATCGGGTTGCTGACCGTGATCCGCTGAACTCTCGCGGGGGAGCAACCACAGCCACTCCATGCTCAAATCCTCAAAGCGCCCTTCGGAGGATGACACGACTGCAAACCTCAATTGGAAGGGGGCAAGCCGGGCGCTGGCCGGGGGCCTTCACCCCCCGTTGGTCCCGCGTAGCACTGCGGGTCGGGCTGATCGCAGGCGTAGCCGCCGAAGGGGGTGCATTCAAGGAAAGGGGGCGGCTCAAGGGCAGGCAAGCACGCTGAGCGGAGCGGAGCGAAGTCGAAGCGCGCTTGACATGCCTGGAATGCTCCTTCGACGGAGTTTATCCCGAGTGAAATCGAGGGTCTCGGCTGCGCCTCGCGGAGTTTATCCCGAGCGAAGCCGAGGGGCTCAGGATGCTCCATCACTCCCGCGTGTGGAATGCACCTTCCGAAGGCGCTTCGTTGACGCGACCCATGATTCGGGTATAATCCTCGAACGGAGGGGGCGCACGGCCACGTTGGGAGTGTCTTTGGCAGACGTGGCCTGTCCGGTGGGTCTTCCGCGTTGCTGGCGGTGGCCCCACCCAGGCGCCGCCTCTTTTTGGCCAGATTTCCGCCCGCCAACCACTCACGCCGCTCCGCGGAGGGTGTTTTCCTCCGTTGGAGTTCCGCATGCCACCTGCGCACCCCAAATGAGGAGTTGCTCCATTGCCCAGGGTTCTTGAGGTCAAGGATCTTGTCACGAGGTTTCACACACCAGAAGGCGTGGTGCATGCGGTAAATGGAGTGTCGTTCTACCTGGACGAGGGCGAGACGCTGGGGATTGTCGGTGAGAGCGGTTGCGGCAAGAGTGTCACCGTGTTGTCGATCCTGCGGCTGATCCCGGAACCCCCTGGGCGGATCGAACGCGGCCAGGCGAACTTCATGGGACGGGATCTGCTGACCCTTTCCAAGGAAGAGATGCGCTATATCCGGGGGGCGCAAATCGGGATGATTTTCCAGGACCCGATGACGTCGCTCAACCCGGTCATGACGATCGGCAAGCAAGTCGCCGAACCGATGGTTGAACATCTGGGGATGACGGAAACCCAGGCCAAAGACCGGGTCGCAGAGCTTCTCGGCATGGTTGGAATTCCGCGTGCTCGTGAACGTTTCGATGATTTTCCTCACCAGTTCTCCGGGGGGATGCGCCAGCGGGTGATGATCGCCATGGCGCTCTCCTGCAGCCCGAAGATCCTCATCGCCGATGAACCGACGACCGCCTTGGATGTGACCATCCAGGCCCAGATCATCGATCTGGTCAAGGAACTCCGCGACAAGCTGGGCATGGCCGTGATCTGGATCACTCACGACCTAGGGATCATCGCCGGTCTGGCGGAGCGGGTCATGGTGATGTACGCTGGCTTTGCAGTTGAGAAAGCCAGCGTACGTGATTTGTACGCGGATCCACGACACCCGTATACGGTCGGACTGCTCGGATCGCTGCCACGGATCGACGGGCGTCACTCGCAACGCCTGATGAGCATCGAAGGTCGCCCGCCCGACCTGCTCGAAGAACCTCGCTACTGCCCGTTCTCACCTCGATGTCCATACGTGCTCGAGACATGCTGGGAGGAGCATCCCGAGCTGCGCCTGGCCGGCTACCAGCACGAGGTCGCCTGCTGGGTGGATGTTAAAGAAGCGGACCTGCAAAAGGCGGCTGCCGGGAATGACTGAGGACAACACCCTTCTCGACGTCCAGGGCCTGAAGAAGCATTTTCCGATCATGCGCGGGCTGGTCCGTAAGCAGGTCGGGGCCGTCAAGGCCGTTGACGGGGTTTCGTTCACGGTCCGACGGGGCGAGACGTTTGGTCTGGTGGGCGAGAGTGGATGCGGAAAGTCGACCACCGGCCGCGTCATCCTTCAGCTTTACCGGCCGACCGAGGGCAAGGTCACCTTCGATGGCAAAGAGCTGACCGAGCTCAAGGGTGAGGAAATCCGCCGTCTGCGACCGCGTATGCAGATGATCTTCCAGGACCCGTACGCCTCGCTCAACCCTCGGCTGACCGTGGGTCAACTGATCGGCGAGCCCCTGGTGATCCACCTCCAGATGAACCGCCAACAACGGACGGAGCGGGTTCACCAATTGTTGGAGCTGGTCGGGCTCAACCCCAAGTTCGATCAGCGGTATCCACATGAGTTTTCCGGTGGTCAGCGTCAGCGAATTGGTGTGGCGCGTGCGCTGGCGCTCAACCCCGAGTTCATCGTTTGCGACGAGCCGATCTCGGCCTTGGACGTCTCGGTTCAGGCCCAGGTCGTCAATCTGCTCGAAGACCTTCAAGAAAAGCTCGAGCTCACCTACCTGTTCATCGCCCACGATCTGAGCATGGTTCGCCACATTTCCACGCGGGTGGCCGTGATGTACCTCGGGAAGCTGATGGAGCTCGCCTCTCGCGACGAGCTCTACGACAATCCGCTGCATCCCTATACACAAGCGCTTCTCTCTGCGGTGCCGGTTCCCGATCCGGTTGTCGAAGCTCAGCGGAAACGCATCATCCTTGAAGGCGATGTCCCCAGTCCGGCGGATCCACCGCCGGGGTGTGTCTTCAACACACGCTGTCCGCTGGCAGTGGAGATTTGCCGGAAGGAAGTTCCGACCTGGCGCGAAGTCCTGCCGGCGCACTACGCCGCCTGTCATCTTGTAGAAATGTCAACCGCAGGTGAAGCCTACTTGAAAGGAGGTGAGGCTATCGGCACAGGAACGGAAGCGAAAGCTTCATGATCGTCTGACGCAGGAACTTAAGTCGAATCTTGGAGGAGAGGATGTTTACGCACAAACGAATGACCGTGGGGATCGGCCTGATCGTGGCCTTGAGCATGCTCCTGGCCGCATGTGGCGCGCCTCAGACGGTCGTCCAGACAGTGATCGTCGCAGGGACGCCGCAGGTCGTCGAAGTGACCGTACCTCCAGCGCAAGCTGGGCCGGCCACATTCAACTCGGCCGATCCAAGCACCTTCGTGGTGGCGACCTTCGGTGATCCGGAAACTCTGGATCCGGCATGGAACTACGAAACGGCCGGCGGCGAGATCATCCAGAGCACCTATGACACATTGGTGTTCTACAACCGCCAGAACGCAAGCGAGTTCGTGCCGCAGCTGGCAACGGACTGGACGATCTCCGACGATGGTCTGACGTACACCTTCACCATCCGCCAGGGCGTCACTTTCCACAACGGCGATCCGATGACCCCCGAAGACGTCGCCTGGTCCTTCCAGCGCGGCCTGCTTCAGGGCGGCACCTTCTCGCCACAGTGGCTGCTGACGGAGCCGTTCCTCGGGGTGGGTGTCTTCGATATCGCTGAGATGGTCGACCCGTCCGGCGCGCTCGATGACGCTCCTGAGGACCTGCAGGCGGCGGACCCCGCCAAGCTCTTGGAGGTCTGCCAGATGGTGACGGATGCCTTCGTCGCCGATGACGCCGCTGGAACCGTGACGATGCACCTGAACCAGTCGTGGGGCCCGCTCCTGGCAACCATCGCCCAAACGTGGGGCTCGGTTCAGGACAAGGCCTGGGCGATTGAGAACGGCGCCTGGGACGGTGACTGCGCCACGTGGCAGAACTTCTACGGTGTGAACGAAGAGACCACGCCGCTGCGCGAGGTCGAGAATGGCACCGGCCCCTTCAGTGTGGAAAGCTGGACCCACGGTGAAGAGGTCGTCATGGTGCGCAATGACAACTACTGGCGCACCGCCGACGTCGGCCCGGCATGGGACGGTGGGCCGGTCGGCCCGGCCGCGCTCGAGCACGTAATCATCAAGACCAGTGTGAACGAGTGGGGCACGCGCTTCGCCATGATGCAGGCCGGCGACGCGGACTTTGTACCGGTCCCGCGCGAGAACGTCAGCCAGATCGACCCGCTTGTCGGAGAGCGCTGTGAGTACAATTCCTCAACGCTCGACTTCGACTGCGCGCCGACCGACAATCCCGATGGGCCGTTCCGGCTGGACATCGGCGCTCCCGGTGTAAGCCGCGAAGACGCCTTCTTCACCTTCCAGATCAACACGGATGGTGGGAACAACTTTATCGGCTCGGGGGCGCTGGATGGAAACGGCATCCCGGCTGACTTCTTCAGCGACATCCACGTCCGCAAGGGCTTCAACTACTGCTTCGACTGGGACACCTTGATCTCGGAAGGCTATGCCGGCGAAGCGGTCCAAAACGTGGGTGTAATCATCCCCGGTATGTTGGGCTACAACCAGGACGGGCCGCACTACAGCTACGATCCAGACATGTGCGCCTCGGAACTGGCCCAGGCATGGGATGGCAAGCTGGCTGAGGTCGGCTTCCGCTTCCAGGCGGGCTTCAACGTCGGCAACCGGACCCGCCAGACGATCGGCGAGATCCTGCAGGCCAACCTGGCCAACGTCGATCCGAAGTACCAGGTCGAGATCCTCGGCCTGCCGTGGCCGACGTTGCTCTCCAACATCCGCGCCAGCCGTCTGCCGATCTTCTTCAGCGGATGGCTCGAGGACATCCACGACCCGCACAACTGGGCCCAACCCTTCACCGTCGGCACGTATGGACATCGCCAGAAGCTGCCCCAGGAGCTCCTGGACCTCTTCGGCGATCTGGTGAACAAGGGCGTTTCGGCCAGCGATCCGGCCGAGCGGCAGAAGATCTACGAACAGTTGACGCAGATCGACTACGACTGGGCGCCGGCGATCCGTCTGGCGACCCCGACGACACGGCACTACGAACAGCGGTGGGTTAATGGTTGGTACTTCAACCCTGTTTACCCACACGACTACTACTACCCGCTGTCGAAGGACTGAGCGGTTCGCCGCTCCGTCCCCAATGGGTGCAGGGGGATCATCCCCCTGCACCCTTCTTGAGGGTTTGAGGGATCGGTATGCTTAACTACATCGTCCGTCGTTTGGCGCTGGTCCCCGTTCTGCTCTTCGGCACCACGATCCTTATCTTCGGTCTCATTCAGTTCTTATCCCCGGTTGAACGCTCGGCCCTCTACATGCGCGACGTCCCACGCAACGAGGCCGCCTGGGACTCGGCGATCAAGCGCTACTGCCTCGACTGCCCGATCTACCAGCAGTATTGGAACTGGCTGGTCGGGCTGAAGGACCCGAACTCCGGTGAGATCACCGGCGGGATCCTACGCGGCGAGCTTGGCTACTCGCGCACTGCCCACCAGTACGTGGCTGATTACATCGCCCACCGTTTCCCGGCGACACTCGAGCTGGCCCTGTGGGCCGTCATCCCGATCGTCGGAGGAGGAATCTGGCTCGGGGTCAAAGCGGCCGTCAATCACAACAAGCCGATCGATCAGGCGGCGCGCGTCTTCAGCATCGTCGGCTGGTCGTTCCCGACGTTCGTATTCGGCCTATTGGTCCTGATGATCTTCTACGCCAATTTGCAGTGGTTCCCACCAGGCCGGTTGTCGGATTGGGCCAATCGGGCGATCAGCATGCCTCCTTTCAGGCAGTACACGCACCTGGTGACGATCGACGCGCTGCTCAATCTGAGATTGGACATCTTCGTCGACGGTATCCGACATCTCATACTGCCAATCCTGACGCTGTCGTATCTCTCATGGGCTTTGCTGCTGCGTGTGACTCGGTCGTCGATGCTCGAGACGTTGCGGCAGGACTATGTCGTCACCGCCCGAGCCAAGGGCCTGAGCGAGCGCGACGTGATCGACCGCCACGCCAGACCCAACGCCCTCATCCCCGTGGCGACGATCGGCGGCGTGACCGTGGTCAACTTGCTCAGCGGGGTGGTGATCACGGAAACGGTGTTCACCTTCCCCGGGATCGGGTCGGCGGCCGCTGCCGCGGCATTGCAGTTGGATGTGATCACCGTCCTGGGCTTTGCGCTGTTCAACGGCCTGATCTTGATCCTCGCCAATCTGGTCGTTGACGTTTTGTATGTGTTCCTCGATCCGAGGGTTGCGCTCGATTAGAACGGTTGTCTTGTCGATCAGGAGTGTGCGATGGAAACTTCTCTCCCAAAGCGACACGAGCTCGCCGGGACGCTGGACGGCCTGCCGGATCGCAAGATCACCTGGATCGAGCGCACGTTCGGCCCGGAGATGAATCGCATCTTGCTCGGGTTGGCCACCAATCCGCTGTCTGTGAGCGGGACGATCGTCATCGTATTCTTCATCCTCGTCGCCGTCTTCGCACCCCAGATTGCGCCACCCATCCATGTGGAAGATCCGTATACGATCCCGCGCGACGGCTTCTCCCCCAACCCCGAGCCTCCGATGACCGAGTGGAATCGTTGGCCGCCACCGGTGGCATTTTGGCTCAAACCTCTCACTGGCTCGGATCAATGGGTTCATATCCTGGGAACGGCAAGCGGGCAGTGGGACATCTTTTACGGCGTCGTTTGGGGAACGCGAACCGCATTCCAGGTGGGTGTTACGATCACTTTCGCTACGGTTGTGATCGGGATCCTGATGGGGGCCATCTCGTCGTACTATGGCGGGGTGGTCGACATGCTCTTGATGCGCATCACCGACATCTTCTACACAATGCCTTTCCTGTTGGCCGCCCTGACCCTCTCGGCCATCCTCACACCGGTCATGGGGAGGAGCATCCTGCCGGCGATGGTTGCTCTGATCGTGTTCGGCTGGATGACTTACGCGCGCCTGATACGCGGGGATATCCTGACGATCAAAGAGCGCGACTACGTGTTGGCGGCGCGGGTGATCGGGGCTAAGGATCGGCGGATCATGTTCCGCCACATCATCCCGAACGCCATTTTCCCGACGCTGGTCGTGGCCTCGATGGACGTCGGCTCATACGTCATCACATTCGCTGCGTTGAGTTTTCTGGGGATCGGGGCCGACACCGGCTACGCCGATTGGGGACAACTACTGTCATTCGCCCGAGACTGGATCACCGCTCTCAATCAGTACTGGTACATTGTGGTCTACCCGGGTCTGGCGTTGATCCTCTTCGTCCTGGGTTGGAATCTCGTCGGCGACGCGGTGCGCGACATCATGGATCCGCGTATGCGCGGCAGGACTGGCGGCTAAGCGCGGCTTGAAGAACTGCCGACCTGCCGTAACCGCGAAACTGGATTCGAGACCGCTAGGCGCGGACGATCGTGGCTGATGGCAAGTCATCCGACAAATCGAAACGCTAGAGGGCGGCGTCTCTTCGCCGCCCTGTTCGTCCTGGGGGCTGGGGCTATCATGGCGCTCGATCCACCACCGCCGCGAACGCCCGTCCCGACCATGCCAAGCCCGCGCCTGGACGCGCCTTCCCTGCCGGCCAACCCCACCCAACTCGAACGTGGCGGCTATGCCTTCTGGCTCAACTGTCTGCCATGTCATGGTGATCAGGGCCAGGGCCTGACAGACGAGTTCCGGCAGCTTTACCCTCCCGACCATCAGAATTGTTGGGCCTCGGGCTGTCATGGCCAGCGGCCCTATGAGGATGGCTGGACCCTGCCGCGTCAGGTTCCGGCCGTGATCGGCGCGGGCGCGCTGGCGGGTTTCGCAGACGCGACCGTGCTGTATGCCTTCGTCCAGGCGAGAATGCCGTTCGAAGCGCCGGGGAGTCTCGACGCAGATACCTACTGGGATATTGTGGCCTATCTGGCGGCAATGAACGGAGATCTTCCGGATGGACAGGTCCTCGGCCCGGACACGGCCGCCGCGGTCCAGATTGCCGGCTCGGCCGCGCCTCCCGTGGCGACACCTGCGACGGCGCCCGTCCCGGCTCATCCGTCTCCTGAGCCGACCGCCGGCGCGCCGGTGATGTTCTGGGGACTGGTCTTGTTCGGCTTGACGGTCGGGGGCGCCTTTCTCGCTCGAGATCTCCGACGTCGATAGTCAACGAACCTGCGCGAGCCGTTTCGCCGGCCTCGGTGGTATGCTTGCCTTGGCCGCGCTCACAAAGACCATCCGATGACGACACACTCTCCCGGCGACAGGCCGGCTGCACCTCCGACCAGTCGTTCCAACTCCCACCCGCTCCTCGAACTCAAGGATCTAAAGACGTATTTCTACACCGATGAAGGTGTGGTCAAGGCCGTCGATGGTCTGGACTACCGTGTGAACAAGGGGGAGGTCTTCGGTCTTGTTGGCGAGTCAGGCTGTGGGAAGACGGTCTCCGCGCTGTCCGTCTTGAGACTGGTGGATGCTCCGGGGAAGATCGTCACCGGGGAAATCGTTTTCGACGGGGTACCTCTTCTCGAGTTGACCGAGAAGGAAATGACAGAGCTCCGCGGAAGTCGCATCTCGATGATCTTTCAGGAGCCTCTGGCCAGCCTCAATCCGGTCTTCACGATCGGTTCTCAGATCTCCGAAGTGCTGCAGATCCATCAGAAGCTGAACAAGCGTCGCGCGTGGCAGCAGGCCGTCGACCTGCTCCGGCAGGTGGGTATCCCTGATGCAGAGAGCCGTGCTCATGCCTATCCCCATGAGATTTCGGGAGGCCAGGCGCAGCGGGTGATGATCGCTATCGCCCTGGCGCTCAGACCACAGCTCCTGATCGCCGACGAGCCGACGACGGCGCTGGACGTGACAATACAGGCCCAGATCCTGGATCTGTTGCGAGAGCTCAGCCGACGCTGGGGGACGGCGGTCGTACTGATCACCCACGATCTGGGTGTGATCGCCGAGATGGCCGATCGCGTGGCGGTGATGTATGCCGGACGAATTGTTGAACAAGCGAATCTGACGGCGCTGTTCGATCATCCGCTGCATCCCTACACGCAAGGGCTCATCGCCTCGATCCCGGTCCTGGGTAGCCCAAGAGACCGACTTGAGGTCATCCCTGGCAGCGTCCCCGATCTGCTGGATTTGCCGCCCGGATGTCGCTTCGCCGGTCGGTGCCGGTCGCGTGTGGAATTCAGTCTCGACATCTGCACGAGTATCGAGCCCGACCTCAAGGCTGTGGCCATTGATCATACGGCTCGATGCTGGCTGTATATCGATGATCCTGATAAAGGGCACAAGGCACCGTTGAGGTCATCGCTGTTTGACCAGGGATGAAGCCGATCTCACTGGGAGCTTGCGTTCAGGCCTTGGAACGGCCCGATTCTTAAGAAGTTGCGAAGTCCCGGGCGAATCCGTGACTCAGCCAGAGCAGACAACCGTCCTGGGATACGCCCATCCAACCTATCGGCTGGCCGATGTGTGGCGAGTCGAGTAAACTCGAGGGAGACTGTTCCATCTGTGCTCGGGACTCGTCTGAGCTAGAGAAACACATGTCACAGGAACCGCAGAATGGTGTCGGAGGCAAGGAGCTTCTCCAGGTGTCGGATCTGGTGAAGTACTTCCCTGTGCGGGGAGGCTTGCTTCAACGGACGCAAGGCCTCGTCCAGGCGGTTGATGGTGTTTCCTTCTCGATCGCCGAAGGCGAAACCCTGGGACTGGTGGGCGAGTCGGGATCGGGAAAGACCACCGTCGGCAGGACGATCTTGCGCCTCATCGAGCCGACATCGGGTTCGATTCGCTTTGATGGTACCGATGTTATGAAGCTTCGAGGTCGGCCGCTCAAAGACATGCGGCGGGAAATGCAGATCATCTTCCAGGATCCCTACACCGCCCTTGACCCTCGCATGAAGATAGGCGAATCCGTTGGTGAGGGATTACGGATACATCACATCGGCACCGCAGCCGAGCAATGGGATCGGGTGCTGGACACGCTCAAGAAGGTCGGGCTCGAGGAATATCACGCGCGAAGGTATCCGAGCGAATTCTCCGGGGGTCAGCGCCAGCGGATCGGCATCGCCAGGGCACTGGCACTTCGGCCCAAGTTCATTGTCGCCGACGAGCCGGTCTCCGCTCTGGATGTATCGATCCAATCGCAGGTTCTCAACATCCTGAAGGACCTGCAAGCGGAGTTCGACCTGACTTTTCTTTTCATCGCGCACAACATGAGCGTCGTTGAGCACATTTCCGACCGGGTGGCTGTGATGTATCTGGGGAAGCTGGTTGAGTCAGCCCGGCGCCAGGAGCTCTTCGCCCGGCCGTTGCATCCGTATACACAGGCTTTGATGTCGGCCATCCCGATCGCCGATCCGCATGTGCGCCGCCAGCGGATCCTTCTCAAGGGTGATATCCCCAGCCCGATGAACCCACCCGGTGGATGTCGCTTTCATACCCGCTGCCCGGTTGCCGTTGATCATTGTGCCGTCCAGGAACCTCAGCTGATGGAGGTCAAATCGGGTCACCGGGTAGCCTGCTGGCGCCTGAATTGATTGCGCCTTAGGATAGGGGGCAATTCGGGGCCGGCTGGCCTAGCCGGCCGGGGAAGTGCGGTCCTGTGGAATCTGTAAGCTCGCCTCGCATTCTTATCGTGGATGATCAACGTCAGGTGCGACGCATGTTGCGGCTGAGCCTGGAGCTTTCCGGCCGCGAGTATGATGTCGTCGAGGCGACTTCAGGCGAGGAAGCCTTGCAGATCATCGATGAGGCCCCTGCCGCACTCGTCGTGACCGATCTCCGCCTTCCCGGCATCTCCGGCCTGGAACTGCTCGAAGAAGTGAAACGAGGTAGCCCCGAGGCGGCGGCCATCCTCATCACCGGGCACCCGACCGACGAGGTTCGCAGCCGGGCCGAGGCGCTGGGTGTGATCTCGTTTCTGCGCAAGCCGATCGGGACGAATGCCTTCCTGGAGGCGGTCGAGCGCACGTTGTACCCACGGCAGGAGGGCGAGTCGCCGGTCGAGGTTGGCGCCCAAGATCAGCCGGACATGGCCGAGCGTCTGGCAACGTTGCGTCGAGAGTTGGGGGCGGAAGCGGTGCTTCTCGTAGACGATTCGGCGCGGGTCACGGCCCGCGCCGGAGACCTGGCGGACCTCGACTTCGATGCGGCCATGCCGTCTCTGGTGACAGCTTTCACTTCTGGATTGAAGATCAGCAGTATCCTGGGCTCGCTCTTGCCGCTCAATTTCCAGTACTTCGACGGGGAGGCTCACGACGTGTATGTGACAAATGTTGGCGCGTATTTCGCGTTGGTCATCGCATTTCGAGGTGGGCAGGGCGTGGGGCAGATGGGATCCGTCGTGCACTTTGGAAGACGAGCCGCCGATGAGATCTTGAGCGCACTGTCCCAATTGGGTGTCCCGTCAGAACCGGATGAGACGCCAGGCGAGGCTGAGCCGGCGCAAGAAGAACCGATCCCGGAAATCCCCCAGGCCGATCTGGAGGCCGCCTCGAATGGTGTGCAAAAAGATGAGGCTGATCGGTTCTGGGATGAGGCTGTCCTCGAGTCCAAGAACGATCGAGCCGAAGGCGATGCGCTGACCTATGAGCAGGCCAAGAAACTCGGTCTGTTAAACGAGGATGAGGACGGATAAGCACTTCTCCTCTCGGTCCTCGACTCATTTCGACTCCGATCAGGTGAGATCGGAGGGAGGGTTTACCGGAAATCTCGCCATCGCCGTGCACCGGTCGATCGCCCCGCCGAAGCGGACGCCATGTTAGAATAACCTCTCATGGACACCGATGTCGATGGGGCGTGGTGCAACGGCAGCACACCGGACTTTGGATCCGTGGATCCAGGTTCGAATCCTGGCGCCCCAGCCATTCGCTTCTTATGAACTTGAGTCTCTGTGTCTGACGTCGATCCTCCCCTAGAAACCTCAAACCATCCGGATTTCGTTCATTGCATACCGGCCGCCCGGGACGGCGGCCGGCGGCGTTCGTTGGTTGAAACCGAGGAGTGACATATGGCGCATGAATCACTGATCCTGGCCGCCGGTTTGGGGACACGCATGCACTCCGGACTCCCGAAAGCGTTGCACCCTGTGTGCGAACGGCCGATGATCCGCTGGGTGTTCGAAGCATGCCGACAGGCGACCGGCAAGGCGCCCTATGTCGTCATCGGTCCCGACATGGAAGCCATCCGGGAGGTCGTCCCCGAGGCCGCCGGCTTTGTCGTTCAGACCGAGCGATTGGGAACGGGGCACGCTGTTCTGCAGGCCAGACAGGCGCTTGAGGGTCGCTGCGACCGTCTGCTTGTGACCAGCGTCGATATGGCCCTTCTGACCGGAGAGAGTCTGAAGAGGCTGATGCAAGAGTCAGGGGAAGGCGGCAGCGTCCTGACACTGTTGACGTTGATGGCGGATCGGTCACGCGGTTTCGGCCGGATCATCCGCGATGAGGAGGGGCGAATCAAGGAGATCGTCGAGGAGTCGCACGCCACGCCCGAGCAGTTGCAGGTAAACGAATTCAACGTAGGAGCATATTCCTTCGTAACGACCTGGATGTGGGATTCCCTCGCTCGACTTCCGATCTCACCGAAAGGCGAATACTATCTGACCGACCTGATCGGCATGGCTGTTTCTGAGGGGCAAGCGTTGTCCAGCGTTGCTCTGACCGATGTCAGTCAGGGCATTGGGATCAACACGCAGGAACATCTTGCCGAAGCCGAGTCGGTGTTGCGCCATCGGACTAACCGTGACTGGATGCTGCGCGGCGTGCGGATGATCGATCCGGCGACCACGTACCTCGGCCCCGATGTCGAGATCGGAGCGGACACCGTCATCCAACCGAACACCCATCTGGAAGGACGAACGATCGTTGGGGACAGGTGTCGGCTTGGTCCATCAACGATCGTGCGCGGCTCGACTCTGGGCTCGGACTGCCGGGTTGAAGCCTCTGTCATCGAGGGCGCGACGCTCGAGGATGACGTCAGCGTCGGCCCGTTCGCCCACCTGCGACAGGGGGCATACCTCTGTCGAGGGGTTCACATGGGGAATTTCGGCGAAGTCAAGAACAGCCGGCTGGGACCAGGCGTCAAGATGGGGCACTTCTCGTATATCGGCGATGCGGACCTGGGCGACAGGGTCAACGTCGGCGCCGGCACGATCACCTGCAATTTCGGCCGGAACGGAGTCAAGAACCATACCGAGGTGGGAGCTGATGTATTCATCGGCAGCGACAGCTTGCTGGTGGCGCCCTTGCGCATCGGCCGAGGTGCGGCTACAGGAGCGGGATCGGTTGTGACGAAGGATGTGCCTGAGAAATCCCTGGCCGTCGGTGTGCCGGCCCGGGTCGTCCGAAAGCTTGATGACGATGATTGACTCGAGCGTGGCCACGACGGTCCTGCTTGTCACGCAGGTCTTTGCCTGGCTGCTGGCGGCCGCGCGCAGCGCGCTGGTGAACAGTCAGACCTCGACCCTGGTCCAACTGAGATCGGAAGGCGCGGCAGGGGCTGGCAGGGCGATCGATACCGCATCCAAGACAACCCGTCTCATTCTGTCTGTTCGCCTGGCGCTCGGAGGCCTGCGACTTCTGAGCGTCGGCGTCGGTGTCGCCGGTTTCGTCGGACCCCTGGGCGCCTCGCTGGGAAGCCCGCTTGTCGCAGGCGCGGTAGTCTTGCTTGCGGTCGGCTTGATCATCGGTTTGGTCGAATACCACGCCGAAAACATTGTCTTGCGAGATCCTTCGCGATGGGCTGTCCGGCTGGCGCCCTTGGCGCAGATCTGCATGATCCTGACTTCGCCGCTCGTCGGCCCAGTTTCGTGGATTGGAACTCAACTTGCGCCGGACTCGCACCGGCAAAGGAACGCGCTGGTGACCGAGGAGGAGATCAAGACACTCGTCGAAGCCGGCGAGGTCGGCGGTGTGATCGAGCAAGATGAGAAGGCTATGATCTACTCGATCTTCCAGCTTGGCGACACGTTGGCGCGAGAGGTCATGGTGCCTCGCATCGACATGCTCGCCTTCGAGGACTCATGCGGGCTCGTCGAGGCGACGGACGGACTGCTGCAGACCGGGTTTTCGCGCGCTCCGGTCTACGCTGGGACGGTGGACAACATCGTCGGTCTGCTGTACGTGAAAGACCTTCTGGCGGCGTGGCGCAAGGCTGAGCCAGGGCAGACAATCAAATCGATCCTGCGACCGGCCTATTTCGTGCCTGAGGCGAAGAGGGTTGATGATCTTCTGGCGGAGATGCAGGCCAGGCGGGTTCAAATGGCGATTGTCGTCGATGAGTACGGCGGCACGGCCGGGCTGGTCACGATCGAGGACATCGTCGAGGAGATCGTCGGCGAGATACGCGATGAATACGATGTCGCCGAAGAACTGCCGTACCGGCAACTCAAAGACGGCGAGTTCATGTTCAACGGCGGGATCGACCTGGACGATGTGAATCAGATCGCAAGCGCCAGCCTTCCCAAGGACACCAGCGAGACGCTCGGCGGCTTCATCTACAGTCAACTCGGCCGGGTGCCAACCCCGGGTGATGTGATCGAAGCAGGCTCACTGCGCCTGATCGTCGAGCAAGTCCATGGGCGTCGGATCCGCAAGGTCCGGGCGCACCGGCTCGAGGAGCCAGAAGCGGAGAAATCGGTTGACCGACATCACCGACCAGCAGCGAACTGAACTTGTCCAGCGCGCCGTTCAGGCCATGCGGCGTGCGTACGCGCCCTACTCGAAGTATCCGGTCGGAGCGGCGCTGCTGACCGAGAGCGGGCAGGTCTTCGAAGGGGTTAACGTCGAGAATGCGGCGTATCCGGCGGGGATCTGTGCCGAGCGCTCGGCGGTATTCGCCGCCGTCACCAGTGGCGAGCGCGAGTTCAAGGCGATCGCTGTGGCCTCGCGGAACGGTGGAACGCCGTGCGGCTCGTGCCGCCAGGTCCTGGCGGAATTCGGCCTCAAGACACGAGTCCTGCTGGCCGATGAGGAAGGACGAGTGACGGCCGAGGTGTCCGTCGAGGATCTGCTGCCGGATGCTTTCGGTCCGGACAGCCTCCATGCGCCGTAGGCCGGGGGATGTGACGGTTGTGGACGCAGCGCATGATCAGTGTGCATCCCTGCTAGATTGGCGCAAGTTCATGCGGAGGATGCGCTCCACCGTTGCTTGCCTCACGGTGTCGTGACTTGAATCCGGCCCTCCCAAACCCTGATGGCGCGCTCCAAGCAGGGATGGCCGAGAGCATGCTCATGTGGATCGATACAACAACGGCCAGTTTGCGGAAGGGGGATGGGGGGGGTGTGGGGGGGGGGTGGGGGGTAAAAAAATATAATCCCCAAGCCCCCCCCAAACAACCCCGCCCCCCAAAAAAGGAAATAACACCCCCGCCCC
>CAZGRL010000038.1:0-8333 GCA_964528155.1 uncultured Anaerolineaceae bacterium | reverse complement strand
GGGGGGGGGGGGGGGGGGGGGGGGGGCGCCCCGCGCCTCAACCCCCCGCCCCCCCCGCCCCCCCCCACAAAGAGCGCGACCACCCATGTCAGGATAGACCTCGCCTTCCGACCCGTGAAGCCCGGCGGCAGTCGGTAGAGTATAATCGCCTCATGCCCACCCCCTCACGCGTCTATCGCACCGAAGCCGTCGTCCTGAGACGGCAAGACCTCGGCGAAGCGGACAGGCTGATCGTCGTTTTCACCCCGCAGTTGGGCAAGCTGAGGATCGTGGCCAAGGGGGTCCGTCGTCCACGTTCGCGCAAAGCCGGCCACCTCGAACCTTTCACGCGCGTCGATCTGCTCATGGCCCGGGGACGCGAACTCGATATCGTGACACAGGCGGAAGCGATCGACGTCTACCCCAGTCTGCGGACCGACTTGATTCGCATGGGGCATGCGGCCTATGCAATTGAGTTGCTCGATCGCGTGACGGCCGACGGACAAGAGAACGAGGATCTCTACCGGCTCCTGGTTCACACCTTGGAGAGACTTTCCCTGGGCGCGGATCCTTTGGTTGCGTCTCGCTACTATGAGTTGCGGGTGCTCGATCTGGTTGGATACCGCCCCGAGTTGTTCCGCTGTCTCAATTGCGGGACCGAGATCCGGCCTGAGGATCAATTCTTCTCTGCCTCGTCCGGTGGCGTGATATGCCCATCGTGTGGGCCGAGGGTGGAGGATGCCAGGCCGATGTCGCTTGGAACGCTCAAGGTGCTGCGACACTATCAACGAAGCACGTTTGCCAGCGTCAGCGGGATTCGCATTCGACCGGAAGTGCACGCGGAGTTGGAGCGGGTACTCGAAGACTATCTCAGTTATATCCTCGAGCGCCGGCTGAACTCTCCGGCATTTGTACGGCAAGTTCGGCGTCTTCTGCACAGCGCCCCAGAAGCAAACCACGCGCCGTAGGGGCAGGGAATCGACTTCCTCATCTTCGTCGCAAGCGGCAAGATGTTGGTTCGGGGTGGAATGATGTGCAGGCGAGACGTCGGTCCCCGTTCAAGATCGTGACGTACTCTCTCACAAGTTGGTACTCCTCGAAGGAAGACGGGAAGCCATGAAGCCGCAGCTGACTCTCCAATCCGCCATCCTGGCGCTTCAGCACTACTGGGCGGACCAGGGATGTGTCTTGTGGCAGCCGTATTACACACAGGTCGGCGCCGGCACGATGAACCCGGCGACCTTCTTGAGGGTTCTGGGTCCGGAGCCGTGGCGAGTGGCATACGTCGAACCGTCGATCCGACCCGACGACGGACGCTACGGGGAGAACCCGAACCGGATGGTTCAGCACTACCAGTTTCAGGTCATCCTCAAGCCGGACCCGGGCAACCCTCAGGAACTGTATCTCGGTTCGCTCGTGGCTCTCGGTGTTGATCCTCAAGAGCACGATCTGCGTTTTGTCGAAGACAATTGGGAATCACCGGCGCTGGCGGCGTGGGGCCTGGGTTGGGAGGTCTGGCTCGACGGTCAGGAAATCACCCAGTTCACCTACTTCCAGCAGGCGGGGGGGCAGGTTCTGGATCCGGTCTCGGTTGAAATCACCTACGGCATCGAGAGGATCTTGATCGCTCTTCAGAAGGTGGATAGTTTTGCCGACGTCCGCTGGACGGACAACTTCTCCTACGGAGACTTGAATCTCAGGGCGGAGGAAGAGCACAGTCGCTACTACTTCGAGACGGCGGATGTAGAGCGGCTGCGACATGTCTTCGACGAATATGAGGCCGAGGCCGGCGCGGCTCTCGCCGCCGGTCTGGTTTTGCCAGCGCATGATTACGTTCTCAAGTGCTCACATCTGTTCAACATCATGGACACACGCGGCGCGATCGGTGTCACAGAGCGGGCGGCGATGTTCGGACGGATGAGGGAACTCTCGAGGGCGGTCGCTGAAGCCTATGTCAAGCAACGCCAGGCGCTCGGTTTCCCCTGGTCGGGGCGCAAGCCCGGCCAAACCGAGGCCTCGGCCGAGTCGGGAGAGGATCAGGCGCTGGCGCCTGTGTTGGCCGCGCCGTTCCTTCTCGAGATTGGCACAGAGGAGCTACCTGTGGCCGATCTCGAATCCGCGCTCGCCCAACTCAGACAAGGCATCGGGCCCTTGCTGGAGGAAGCCCGTCTGGACCATGGCCCGACTCAGGTTATGGGCACGCCCCGCCGCCTTGTCGTCTTTGTCGAAGATCTCGCCCCGAGCCAACAGGAACAGCGGCGCGTCATCAAGGGGCCGACGGCCGAGCGGGCTTTTGACCCGGCCGGCAAACCGACGGCCGCCGCCGTGGGCTTCGCTCGTAGCAAAGGGATCTCAGTCGAACACCTGCAGGTTCGCGAGCTCGATGGTGGACGCTACGTCGTGGCCGAGGTTCATGAACCCGGATTATCGGCCGATGAGGTGCTCGCCGAACTCGTCCCCGGTTGGCTCTCGAAGATTCACTTCGACAAGCCAATGCGTTGGGACGGCAACGGCGTGGTCTTCTCGCGGCCGATCCGCTGGCTGCTGGCGCTGCACGGGGAGCATATTGTGCCCTTCGAATACGCCGGGTTGCGCGCCGGTCGACTTACGCGCGGGTTGCGACTGGTCGAGCCGGAGTGCTGGCCGGTCGCCGATCCGGCGGCCTACTTCGAAAGCGTTGGCGAGCAGGGCATCGAGTTGGACATCGGGGCTCGCGGCAAGGCGATACGCGAAAGGGCAAACGCCCTGGCGCAGGAGGTCGGAGGCGCAATCGCTGATGACGCCGATCTTCTTGGCGAGGTCACAGATCTGGTCGAGGCTCCGAACGTCTTGCGGGGAAGCTTCAGCGAAGAGCACATTGCCTTGCCTCGGCAGGTTCTTGTTGCCGTGATGAAGAAGCACCAGCGTTACTTCCCGGTGGAGGAGAAAGACGGCCGGCTGTTGCCTTTCTTCATCACGGTGTGCAACGGCGAGAAGCGGTCCGTTGATCTGGTCAGGGAGGGGAATGAGCATGTTCTGCGAGCGCGATTTGCAGACGCGGCATTTTTCGTTAGGCAGGATCTCGGGCGCAGGCTTGAAGAGTATTTGCCGGAATTGAGCATGCTGACGTTCCAATTTCAGCTCGGGTCTATGCTCGACAAAGTGGAGCGGATCGAGCGACTGACCGGGACCCTTGCCTCGAAGCTCGGCCTGTCACCCGCCCAGCGCGAAGTGGCCTTGCGTGCGGCGCGTCTGAGCAAGGCGGACCTGGCGACGAAGATGGTTGTTGAGATGACTTCGTTGCAGGGCGAGCTGGGAAGGGAATACGCATTGCGCGGGGGTGAACCGCGCGATGTGGCAGAGGCCATTGCCGAACACTACCTGCCTCGGGTGGCTGGTGACCGATTGCCCGGAAGCTTGCCCGGGGTGGTCGTCGGCGTGGCCGATCGGCTGGACACGCTGGCCGGTCTGTTTGCGGTTGGTATGGAGCCGACCGGCGCTCGCGACCCATTCGGGCTGCGGCGGACCGCGATTGGGCTGGTACTGATGCTTGCGGGTCTGGGGCTGCGTTTCGATTTGAAGGGTGGGATCGAGGCGGCCGCCTCCGGACTTCCGGTCGCCATGGATGACCAGATCCGATCCGATTGTCTGGATTTCATCATCGCCCGCGAACAGGCGCTGCTCTCGCCGGACCATCGGCATGACACGGTAGATGCCGTACTGGCCGCGCAAGGGTCAGATCCGGCGGGTGCGTACCAGGCCGTCAAAGATCTCGAGCGTTGGCTGGCGAATCGCGAGTGGCCGGAGATCCTGGACGCATTTGCTCGCTGTGCACGGATCACCCGGGGAGAAGAGATCTCGTTGCTGCCGGATCCTTCGATGTTCGTCGAACCTGCGGAGACTGCGTTGTATGAAGCGCTTTCCGAGGTCCATGGCGTCCATCGCGCCCCCGGCTCCGTCGAGGACATGCTCAATGCCTTCCAGCCGATGGTACCGACGATCACCAGGTTCTTCGATGAAGTCCTCGTCATGGCTGAGGATGCATCGATCCGAGCCAATCGCCTTGCCCTCGTCCAACAGGTTGTGGCGATGGCCGATGGGGTCTGCGACTTCTCCCGGCTTGAGGGCTTCTAGGTAGGTACAAGGTGTTGTGGGGGCGAGCCGGCGCTGAGGCGATTTGCCGGGGCAGGAGGGCCGGGCTATAATCCGCCCCCCTGCCAGACCGTCATCAGGGGCGGCCGCAGGGTCCCGATCGGGGGACCATCGGGGGGCACACGGCAGATCGTGAGTGGGCGCGGGGGATGACCGTGTGCCGACAAGGGCGATGGCCTTTGGCGCAGGCCGTCGTCGACAGGCGTGCAGGTATTGATCCAGTATGACCCCAATTGACGACATCAAGGACCGGCTCGACATCGTGCAGGTCGTCGGAGAGTCGGTGAAGCTGAGGAAGTCGGGCAAGAACTTCGTCGGCTTCTGTCCATTTCATCCAAACACGCGCACACCGGCGTTCGTCGTGTTCCCCGACAGCGGAACCTGGAGATGCTTCGGCGCCTGCAACGAGGGCGGAGACATCTTCAAGTTTGTCATGAAGAAGGAGGGCTGGGATTTCCCGGAGGCACTGCGTCAACTGGCCTCGCGCGCGGGTGTCGAACTCAAGCCTCGAACCCCGCAGCAAGAAGCGGCCGAAGAAGCCAATTCTCGACTGCGCGAACTTCTGGAGACGGCGACGACTTTCTACCGTCACATCCTGTACGAAACTCCGGCCGGCGAACCCGTCCTGGCCTACTTGAGGGGACGCGGTTTGGCCGACGAGGCGCTCGAGAGCTTCGAGGTCGGGCTTGCTCCGGATGCCTGGGAGGCATGCACGCACTACCTCAGTGAAAGGGGCTTTGCCCAAGAGGAGATGTCGCAGGCGGGCATCGCCTCCGAACGCGACAGCGGTGGAGTGTTTGATCGCTTCCGGAACCGTATCATGCTGCCGATCCGTGATGCTCGAGGTCGCGTGGCCGGTTTCGGGGCTCGGGTGGTCAATCCCGAAGACTCGCCCAAATTCCTCAACTCGCCTCAGACGATCCTCTTCGACAAAGGTGGGCTGCTGTACGGGCTGGACAAGGCGCGCAAGGCGATCCGCTCGGCCGACAAGGTCGTCCTGGTCGAAGGCTACATGGACGTCATCGCCCTGCACCAAGCCGGGTTCGCCAACGTCGTCTCGCCGATGGGCACCGCCCTGTCGGAGCAACAACTTCGGCTGCTCAAGCGGTTCACCCGGAACATGATCCTGGCACTCGATGCAGACGCGGCCGGGGACAAGGCCACTTTGCGTGGGTTGAGCGTTGCGCGGACCGCGCTCGATCGGGAAGCCGATCCGGTATTCGACGCTCGCGGCCTGGTTCGCCATGAAGGTCGTCTTGACGCCGACCTGCGAATCGTGTCGCTCCCCGCCGGGCTGGATCCGGATGAGGTCGTCGCCCGAGGAAAGGAAGCGTGGGAAGAGGTCCTGAACGGGGCGTTGACGATTGTCGATTACGTGCTGGCTGTGCTCACCACGGACCGTGATCTCGAAGACGCCAAAGCCAAGGCCGAGATCGCGCGTCAGATGCTGCCGTTGATCGAGGATGTCGCGGACCCGGTCGAGCGCGAGGCCTATCGTCAAAACCTGGCCAGGCGTCTCAGACTCGATGAGCGAGTATTGCAGGGCTTGCAGCCTACCAGGGGACGGTCGCGACGCGCAGGTCGTCAGGCTGAAACATCCACCGGAGGATTGGCGCGCGCAGCCGGCATCAAATCGTCGACGTCACCACTTGAGACCTTTTGTGTGGGCGTTTTGCTGACGAACCCCGAACTGCTCTATCGTATCGACAGGCAGCTGCAATCATTGGGTGAAGGTCGTTTGTCGGGCGACGACTTCACGAGCACCGAGCGCCAGGTGATCTTCGAAGCCGTTCGATCGGCATTGGCTCAAGACGACGAAGAACCGGCGCATCATGTTATCCTCTGCCTGGACGAGACCTTGTCCGAATTGGCACAAGTACTGCAGCAAGACGCCGCGGATCTTAGCCTTGATCGCCCGGATGTGATGGAAGAGGTTATGCTGAACTTTCTCCGCCTGCGGAAACGAAACCTCGAATCGAGCCTGCTTACGCTTCAAATGCAGCAGCAAGCAGCCCAGGAGAATTCGGGTGGGAGCACGGAAGGTGCGGCGGAAAGAACCAAGGGCCTGATGGAGCGGGTCCGTCAGACGGCGGCACAGAAGGATCGGCTGGATCGTGCTCTGGCTCGTCCCCTCGGCACGGCGGACATGTCTGCCGTCGGACAGGGGTTGATCGGATGAGCGCCAAGCGGGCAACCAGGTCAGCCAAGCCGCGGCCGAGCAAGAAATCGGGATCGAACAGTCGGAACCGCCGAGGGGCCAAGGTGCAAGAGGAGCTCGCCGAAGATCCGGAAGAGGAAATGGACGATCCCGTTGACGTGGTCGACGGTGAGCAAGTCGAGGTCGAACCGGACTTCGACGAGGCCTACGATCTTTCGCAAGACTCGGCTGAAGAGGATTCGGGCCCCGAAGAGGTGCCGCTGACGGTCGAGCTCACGAACGACCCGGTTCGGCTCTATCTGAAGGAGATCGGTCGGGTCGAGCTGCTCAGTTCCGACCACGAGCTCCTGCTGGCGATCCGGATGCAGGCCGCCCGGCGATTGGAGATGTTGCGCTCGGGGAGGGGCGCGCGGCCGGAAGCAGAAGAGCAGGCCGTGGCGGTCCACACTGCGATCCTCGACGACATGCGGACCGCGTGGAAGAGGGTGATTGAAGACGCTCGCCGACTGCGACAATCCGAGCCCGACTTACATCTGGTTCTGGAGGAAGCGCGCCAGCTTGCCCAGACCTGGCATGGCGATTCACCGTCTTACTTGCGCGCCTGGCTCGACAATGGGATGTGGGGCTCGGATCCGGCGTGGGAGCAGGTCGCTCGCAATGCGCTCGAGGTCTTCCTCGATCTGTATCTGATGCCTCCCGAGGTTCAGAGCAGACTCAGTGACCGTCTGGCGAAAGGCAAAGGCTTGCCTACTCGTCGGACGCTTCAGCGGTGGATCCCCGACCCGGAACGTCTGCGCGAGGAGGCCTGGGCGGTGCAGGCGCGGTCCGAGGAGGCTCAGGCGGCCCTCATCCGGGCCAATCTGCGACTGGTCGTCAGCGTGGCCAAACGGTACATGGGCCGCGGGATCGCCTTCCTCGATCTGATCCAAGAAGGCAACATTGGCCTGCTTCGGGCCGTCGAAAAGTTCGACCCGGCCAAGGGTTACAAGTTCAGTACGTACGCAACCTGGTGGATCAGACAGGCGATCAGCCGAGCGATCGCGGATCAGGCGAGGACCATTCGCATCCCCGTCCACATGGTCGAAACCATCAATCGATTGATGCGCGTCCAGCGTCGCCTGCTGCAGCAGCTCGGGAGGGAGCCGACATCGGAAGAGCTGGCTCTCGAGATGGAGATGCTTGAGCCGGACGAAGTCGCGGCGATCTTGAAAGCACATGCCGAAGAACAGCATCTGGAACCGAGCCTGGAGCGGAAATGGCGCAGGGCCGCCGCCAAGGTGCGCAAGATCATCCGCATCGCCCAAGAACCGATGTCTCTGGAAACCCCCGTCGGCGCCGAGGAATCGAGCCAGTTGGGCGACTTCATCGAAGATGAAACCATGCCGGAGCCGGTCGACGCCGCCGCCCGTGAGCTGCTCAAGGAGCAGGTGCAGAACGCGCTGTCCGTCCTGACCGAGCGAGAACGGCAGGTCCTCGAGATGCGGTTTGGGCTGCTGGACGGGAAAGACTACACTCTTGAGGAAGTTGGCAAGTACTTCAACGTGACACGCGAACGTATCCGCCAAATTGAAGCCAAAGCACTTCGGAAATTGCGTCATCCTACCCGCAGCCGTCATCTGCGGGACTACCTCTCCTGATCCTCGCGTCCCCGTCCTAGTACGTCCCTAAGTAGCCGGTTCATCCCGGTTTTCATCGTGACCGGTCTTGTCCTGATCCGAACAGTCCACTCCACACCCGCCTCGGGCCAGAATGACGGAACGAGCGCGGGCTCCATCTGGCAGACAGCAGCTCATCATGTGATTAGCAGCGAAGGGTGGGTTCCTGCCCGATCTCATCCCGCTGGGCATTGCGAGCGCAATCGAAGCGCGCTTGCCTCTTTGCGCTACACCTCCGCCCCACAGGTGCCCGGAGCGCAGGGTGTATTCCACCTTGGGGGGCATGTCCTCTTCGTGGAGGGAGAAGGGGGAAAATGCGTTTTCCCGCTATGATCGTACGGGACGGACTGCCCCGCGGTAGTGGACCCAGAAAGCTGGACACCCACGTTAGTGGGATCTAGACTTCGAGA
>CAZGRL010000037.1:11466-31445 GCA_964528155.1 uncultured Anaerolineaceae bacterium | reverse complement strand
ACGCGCACGTTCTTGTTGATCTCCGACGGGTCGATCTCGACGTGGATCTTGCGAGCGTTGACGGCGTAAGTCTTCAAGTTGCCCGTCACGCGGTCGTCGAAGCGCATGCCGAGCGCCAGCAGCAGATCGGCCTCCTGAATGGCTGTGTTGACCCAGGCCTCGCCGTGCATGCCCATCATCCCCAGGTTGAGTGGGTGGCTTGCAGGGAGGTCGCCGATCCCGAGCAGGGTGACGGCAACCGGGATCTGCGCCTTCTCGACAAGATCGAGCAGCTCCCGGTACGCGCCCGACATCTGAATGCCGTGACCGGCCAGGATCAGAGGCCGTTCGGCTCGCCTGATCATGTCGAGAGCCCGCTCGAACTCCTCGGGGAGGGCGCGCAAATCGGGGCGATAGCCGGGGAGGCGAATCGGGCCGTCTGCCGGCGTGTACTCGGCCTTCCCGACCTGGGCGTTCTTGGTGATGTCGACCAGCACCGGTCCGGGTCGACCGGAGCGGGCGATGTAGAACGCTTCGCGCATCGCCTGAGCGATCTCTTCGGTATGTGTGACCAGATAGTTGTGCTTGGTGATCGGGATGGTGACGCCGGTGACGTCGGTCTCTTGAAACGCGTCGCTTCCGATGGCCGCGGCGTTGACCTGACCGGTGATGCACACGATCGGGGAGGAGTCCATCATCGCCGTGGCAATACCGGTGACCAGATTGGTGGCGCCGGGGCCGGAGGTGGCCATGGCAACCCCGACGCGGCCGGAAGCGCGGGCGTAGCCGTCGGCCATGTGGGCCGCGCCCTGCTCGTGGCGGGTGAGGACGTGGCGGATGTTGTAGTCAAGCATGGCGTTGTAGACAGGCAGGACGGCGCCGCCGGGGTATCCGAATACGACCTCGACGCCTTCCTGGCTGAGGACCTCCCAAATGATCTGTGCGCCTGTTCGCTGCATTAGAGCCTCCGTGTTCTGCGGCTGGCCGCCGTCTTCAAACGAAACGCAACCTTCGAGTTTGCAGGTGTGACGACCCCCACCCCCTCTTTCCCCCTCCCCCGTTTGCCCTTGAGCCTTGGTTTGGAAGGAGAAAAGCCGTCCAGTAATCCTGACTCTGGCCGCATGGCGGTGCCACTGTCGCTCCCTGCCCACTGAGAGAATGGGCTTTTTGGGGGAATGGGGTCAGCACCGCTGACCCCATTCCCCCAAAAAGCCTTGTCCCCCTCTCCGCCTTCAGAATTGCGCGTACCATCCCGCGACAAGGCGGAGAGGGGGCAGGGGGTGAGGCCGAAGTTATGCGACATTGAAAAAGCCATCTAATCCCGCAGCACGGCGCCGGTCGAGGCGCTGGTCACACTGGCGGCGTAACGCCGCAGCCAGCGGCTGCCGATCTTCGTCTCGAAGGGCGGAAGCGCCGCCAATCGCGCGGCGATCTCGTCATCCGTCAGGCGAACGTTCAACGTTCGACTCTCGAGATCGACGTCGATGACGTCTCCAGCCCGCAAGGCCGCGACCGGTCCGCGGGCGGCCGCCTCCGGGCTGACGTGTCCCACGCAAGCGCCACGTGTACCGCCGGAGAAGCGCCCATCGGTGATCAACGCCACTTTGTCGCCCAGTCCCATGCCGACGATAGCGCTTGTCGGCGAGAGCATCTCCTGCATCCCCGGTCCGCCGGCCGGGCCCTCGTAGCGGATCACGACGACCTCGCCCGCTTGGATCTCGTGATTGAGGATCCCGGCCATGGCTTCGTCGTGACTCTCGTAAATGCGCGCCGGCCCGGAATGGCGGCGCATATTCGGCTCCACCGCAGCCGTCTTGACCACGGCACCGTCCGGAGCCAAGTTTCCAAATAGGATCGCCAGGCCCCCCTGCGGCGAATAGGGATCCTGGCGAGAGCGAATGACCTCAGTGTCACGGATCTCGGCCTCGGCGATGTTCTGACCGAATGTGCGCCCGCTGACGGTGGGTCGATCGAGGTGGAGCGTGTTGCCGTCGCGGCTGACTTCGTGCAGGATCGCCGGCACGCCGCCGGCGCGATGCACATCTTCCATGTGCCAATGTGAGGCTGGGCTGACTTTGCAGATGTGCGGCACGCGATCGGCGACCTGGTTGATGCGCTCGATCGGGTAGTCCACACCGGCTTCGTGGGCGATGGCGAGTGTGTGCAAGACCGTGTTGGTGCTGCCTCCCATGGCCATGTCGAGGGCCAGGGCATCGTCGATAGCTTCGACGGTCACGATCTTGCGCGGCGTGAGAACGTTCTGGATGAGCTGCATCAAGTGTTCGGCTGCCTCGATTGCCAGTCCGTCTCGCTCGGGCGTGAGAGCCAGCGCCGACCCATTGAATGGAAGCGCCAGCCCGAGGGCCTCGGTGAGGCAGTTCATGCTGTTGGCGGTGAACATGCCGCTGCACGAGCCGCAGGAGGGGCAGGCGAAATCTTCGAGCATCTTCAGCCCGGCGGCGTCGAGCCGACCGGCGCTGAACGCGCCGACCCCTTCGAACACGCTGATCAAGTCGACCACGCGGCCGTCAGGTGTTTTGCCTGCAGCCATGGCGCCGCCGCTGACGAAAATCGTCGGAATGTCCAGCCGCAGGGCGGCCATCAACATACCGGGGACGATCTTGTCGCAATTGGGGATGCAGATCATCCCGTCGAAGGCGTGGGCCGATATCATCGTTTCGACGCAATCGGCGATGAGCTCGCGACTGGGAAGCGAGAAACGCATGCCGGCATGCCCCATGGCGATGCCGTCGTCCACGCCGATCGTGTTGAACTCGAATGGCACTCCGCCGGCGGCCCGAACAGCATCCTTCACCATACGCCCGAAGCCCTGCAGGTGGGCGTGACCGGGGACGATGTCGACGTACGAGTTGACGACGGCGATGAACGGCTTGTCCATGTCCTCATCGCGGACACCCGTCGCTTTGAGCAATGCCCGATGAGGGGCCCGCTCGACACCGCGCTTGATCCGGTCGGATCGCATCGGTCAGCCGTTGTAGCAGCGCATCAGCGCGTCATCGGCCATCCGACTCGGATCGTCGTTGGGATGCCCGGGAAAATGCCACCCGTTCATCAGACGATCATGTGTCGGCTCCACTTTGGACGCGGCCGCATCCATGACATGGGGCCGGTGTCCATTGTGCATGCCCGAATCCGGGCCGTTCGTGGGATCGTGATCGTAGGCCATTCCGGTCTTCCTCCTGTTGAGGCGATGTGTGGGTCGCGTCACCCGTTGGTCCGGGCTCCTAGGACCGTCGATCGGGTCGAGTCCAATAAGCTCTCGGCAACGAGAGCGCTTCGCTGAGCCACGGTGAATGAGGCCCCTGCATGGGGCGATGCATGCGAGGGTGTCTGATGACTGTCGACCTGCCAACTCGGACACCATGCATTCGCCCATGCGCCGTCACTTTCGCGTTCTTCCCACAAGGCCGGCATTTCGTCAGTTGGATGAACTTGAGTCATGGTCCTCTCCTTCTGTAGTGCATGCTCGAACGAAGAAGCCGCCTCTGTCGTTTGAGGCGGCCTCCTTGTCTCTCTCGCCTGATCCAGGTCCATCTAGCGCCTTCGATGTGATGGTACCCGTAAGGAAACCGGCTCAAACGCTGCGGGTGCTCCCAGAATATCCAGGAGCACGCGAACGATGACGAGTAAGGTAATTAAGCCGGTGATCATCATGACCCTCTTTTCGCGACGTGAGCGCTGAGACGAAAAAGGCCTCCCGGTTGGGAGGCCTTTGTGTAATACGATGGTGTGTTGCTCGCGCTACACGGTCCCAACCCGGTCCAGGCACTCGTCCCCAATAAGAAGGACGAGCGATGTCAGAAGGCTAATAACAAGGACCGGGTTTCTTGGATTCAACTCGTAATTCCGTCGTCCGAATTCGTCGATTACTTACTTAGGAGATACAATATCATGGTTTTTTCGAATGTCAACCTTCGTCATGAGAACTTTAAGGTGATCTCGAGCCTTTCGGGCGGCACGCGGCCCCCAATCCAGCCTGACCGACGTTAACTGAAGGTGTCTGAGCGTTCGATCGCCAGGGCTGTGTCGGCGGCTGGCCCTGCGCCGTATAATGTGACTCCGCATGCGATTTCTGTCGCCTTCCTACCTCCTGCGCTTCCTGTTGGCCATCGGCCTTCTTGCGGTCACAACGGGTGCCTTCGTGGCCGTGCGTAGCATCATTGACGCTCCGCTGATTGCGCTTCTGTATCTCCTGCCGGTGGGACTGAGCACTGCTTTGTGGGGGTTGGGGCCGGGGGTGACCACGGCATTCTGCGCTTTCCTGACGTTCAACTACCTGTTCATCCAACCCCTGTACACGATGACTGTCCATCGGCCGAGCGACCTCGTCATGCTCTTCGTGTTCCTGCTCGTGGCCGTCGTCATCAGCCAGCTGGTCGGCCGAGCCCAGATGAGTCTCGCGGCGGCCCGGGCCCGTGAGCGAGAAGCGACGCAACTGTATGAATTGAGTGCGGCCCTGGCAGGTCTTCACGGCGACCAGACCATCGCTCAAATCCTGGCCGAGCAGATCCACGCCATGTTCCGGGGCGAGGGCGTGGAAATCGCCCTGATCGGGGATCACCCCTTCACGCGCCGGCTTCCATCCGAATCCACGGCACCGTCTCGGCCTCCTGATCTCAGCTTGCCAATCCAGGCCGCCCGAGACTCGATGGGAACAATCCGGCTGTGGAGGGCCACCCCGACCGTATCCACAGAGGAGAAACGGCTGTTGCAGGCGTTCGCCAGCCAGGGGGCGCTGGCGTTGGAACGCGCCCGCCTGGCCAAAGCCGACGCCCGTGCCAGGCTTCTGGAAGAGAGCGACCGCCTCAAGTCCGCCATCCTCTCTTCCGTCTCGCATGAGCTCCGCACGCCGCTCTCGACCATCAAGGCGGCCGCGACCAGCCTGAGGAGCGGCGAGGTGAGCTGGGATTCGTCCGCCCGCGGAGAGCTGCTGGCGGCGATCGACGACGAAGCCGACCATCTCAACCTGCTCGTCGGAAACCTGCTTGACATGTCGCGACTCGAATTCGGCGCCCTCAAACCGCGACGGCAGTGGAACCTGATCTCCGAGATCATTGGGAGCGTCCTGCAGCGAATGCGCCGGTTGGCCGAGACGCACCGTATCGAGGTCGATGTGGCGGAGGATCTTCCGTTGGTTCCGGTCGACTACGTCCAGATGGAGCAGGTCTTTACCAACCTGCTGAGCAACAGCCTGAAGTACGCGCCATTGGGAACGATCATTCGCATCCACGCTCGAACAGCGGATCCGCAGACGCTGTCCGTTCAGGTCACGAATCAGGGACCACACGTCGCCGATGAACACCTTGAAAGCATCTTCGACAAGTTCTATCGTGTCACGGCTGCCGACCGCGTATCCGGCATCGGTCTCGGCCTGTCGATCTGCAAAGGGATCGTCGAGGCCCATGGGGGGAAGATCTGGGCTGAGAACCTGGAAGACGGCTTTGCCTTCAATTTCACACTTCCCCTCCTATGGGATGGAGCGCCACCGCCGCGACCTCCGATCGAGACGGAGGCCGCATGACGAACCCGCTGCACATCCTGGTCATCGATGATGAGCCGCAAATCCTGAGGGCCCTACGGACCATCCTGACCGAAAAGGGCTTCAAGGTATCCACCGCCGTTCGAGGCGAGGAAGGGCTGACCCTGGCGGCCGCCAATGCGCCGGATGTTGTGATCCTCGATCTGGGCTTGCCGGATATGGATGGCATCGAGGTCTGCTCACGCCTGCGGGATTGGACGCAATGCCCGATCATTGTCCTCTCCGTCCGCGATGCCGAGCATGACAAGGTCGCGGCATTGGATCGAGGCGCCGACGATTACCTCACCAAACCCTTCGGAATCGAGGAGTTGCTGGCGCGCGTCCGGGTGGCGCTTCGTCATTCGACCCGGGCTCAGGGACCTCAGCCGAAGGTCGTCAAGGCCGGTCCTTTGGCGATCGATCTGGTCTGGCACACGGTGACGCGTGACGCCGAGGAGGTCAAGCTGACGGCAACCGAGTTCAGCTTGCTGGCCTATCTGGCAGCCAACCGGGGTCGTGTTCTCACGCACCGAAGTATTCTCACCAGCGTCTGGGGCTCGGCCGACGCCGACCACACCGAGTATCTGCGCGTGTATATCCGGCAGCTGCGCAAGAAGCTTGAGGCCGATCCCCAGCGGCCCGAATTCATCCTCACTGAACCCGGCGTCGGCTACCGCTTCCTGGCCGACGAATAGCGGCTGGCTCGCCCTGAACGGCGCCCCATACAGGGGCGCCGTTCTTTTATTTGTCCCTTATGGGAATCGACCGCTACCTTTGTCTCCCCCTTATTTCCACCTGCTAATGTAGTGGATGAGGAATTCTGATCCCACGATGAGGCTAGGCGGGCGTGTCTGTGATCTCTTCTCAACCGTCATATGCTGTTCTCGACGAACCTCAAGCTCCGGTCGGCAAGCTGATCGTCGTAGTGACCGAGCAAGACCGTGAGCAGATCGATTCGTCAAGTCTGATCTGGGACTGGGCGGCCGAGACGGGTTCGGATGTCCTGCTCCTGGGCCTTCTGACGCACATGGACGAAGAACCAAGCCTGCGACGGCATCTCGTGAGCCTGGCGACGGCGATTCGGGATAACCGCATTTCGGTCGAGATCCGCATCCAACCTGGGGGAGATTGGATCGAGAGCGTCAAAGCGCTCTGGCGACCGCGTGACTTCCTGGTCTGTTATGAAGGCGAAGACGGAGGCAACCAACAGGGATCCTTGGATCAGCTCTTGCGTTCGAGATTCGAGGCGCCTGTATATCTCTTGCCGGCCGTGACCGATGCGCGAGAAAGGAAACCGACCCTCATGGCCAATGCCGTCTCGTTGTCGGGTTCGATAGGTGTGGTCACCGGCTTCTTCTTGCTTCAAGTCGGGATCGTGCAGTGGCTGCACGACTGGGTACAAACCGCATTGCTCTCTGTATCCGTCATGTTCGAGATCGCTCTGATCTGGATTTGGGATTCTCTGACGGCGTGAAACCACCGGGGCCAGCCTGGCATTCTGGGATTCATGAAGATGCTTTCGATTGTCTTGATGGCGATTTTCATATTCATGGCTTACAAACTCGCTCCGCGCGAGAAAGACCAGCACGCCCACATCCATGGAGCCGGACAGATTGGCATGCTGGCAGCTCTGGCGCTATTCGGAGTGGACTATTTCACTTCCTACTACTACGCCACCGGCGAGTTGATGAGCGCCCTTCATCCTTACGGCTTGCAGAGCAAGGCCTACATTGCGGTCGCGGTCATCGCCTTCGCCAACTTCGCCTTCGGTCTGCTGTACATGTTTTCTCTGGGGCCGTTCAACGAAGGGGGCGGATCCTACACGGCTTCCATGCGCTATCTGTGGCCAACCATAAGCCTGATCGTGGCCGTGGCGCTCATTCAGGACTACGTGTTGACCATAGTCGTCTCGGCCCTGTCCGGCGGCGATCAATTGCTGTCCATCATCGGCTCGTATGGGACGAGCTGGCTTTATCACTTCGGACTCGGCGCCCTGTTTGCGGCGGTCACGTGGTATCTGACCATTCGCGGCCGCGGGGAATCGGCCCAGGTCGTATTCACGTTGATCACCTTCTTCTGCCTGATGACCGTCACCATGGGCATTGGGCTTGTTCTGGCGCATTTGAGAGGCGTCCCGCCCGTCCCTTCGGCGGAGGCGCCGGCCGCGGTCAGCCTCGGGCAGGCGATCTTCCACATGCTCACGGCTGCGATGAAGGGCATGGTGGCCCTGACCGGACTGGAGGCGGTCTCCAACGGTATCCAGTTCATGCGGGATGAAGACGCGGGAATCGTAAGGTGGGGCAAGAAACATCTGCCACGACTGGGTTGGCTGTGGAGGTTCTACAGTGGCAAGTCGGGGATCGGTAGATTCGTTCAGTCGTCTTTTCTGTTCTATGGCGGGCTGACGACACTCTTCCTGACCATCTTCTCGATCCGTTTCAACGTCTTCGATGGAACGCTCGGCCGTACCCTCGTCGGCAATTTGGCGTTTATCGGCTTCAGTCAGCTCCCGGGCGGGGTTGTCCTGTTCTGGGGGTATCAGATCGTGGCCGTGCTCATGCTGGCAGCCGCCTCGATGACGGCTCTACAAGACGCACAGGCCACGGAGTGGCGCGATGTGGCCATCGGTGAGATCCCCGAGGCGATAGTCTACAGGGACCCACGCGGCACGTTCACGCGTTCGGTGACCATCTCGTTTGGGATCGCCGTCGTCATCATGCTCCTCGTGCATGGGCAGACTACAGTAGCGGTGCCATTTTACGGCGTCGGAGTCTTCATGCCGATCACCGCCATGGGCCTGGCCGTCCGCCGTCACGCCTTGGCACACCTCAAGGGAAGAACTCGTCGCTGGGCAGTGGCCGGCGCGACCTTTGTAGCCATCCTGGCCGGGTTGGTGTTCATCGGTCAGTTGATCGGTAAGTGGGATGAGGGGGGGTGGATCGCCTTGCTCGGCTTCACCATCCTGACCGTCGTCGCCCACCTGGCTCTGCTCTCGCCGTTTGGATACCGCGAGGCCCGCCAGGTGAATCGCATCGTTCATGAGAAAGCCCGCGTCGAAGGCGCCATGGCCTCGATCGTCAAGTTCCAGGCCTTCAAGATGCAAGAGTACCGCTATCGCCTCATGATCGCCATCGCTGCTTCTATGGAGCTGTTTGGGATCAGCAAGAGACAGCGGGCATGGGCCTCGGCGGCGGCTGCCGACAGTCGAGCCCCACTTGCGCCTGTGGCAAACATGGCTGTCAACAGGCCAGGAGGATCTGCTACCGCCAGGAAGGACGGGGAGGAAACCGGGACGCTCAGGCGAGCCTCGCGAGAATCAAGCTCAAACGAACTGCGACTTCCGCCGCACGTCATCCGCCATCGGATCATTGTCCCGGTCAGCGGGATCGATCAAGGAACCCTCACGGCTCTGCGCTATGCCGAATCCCTGTCAGCGGACATCACTGCCGTGCACGTCTCGCTGGATGCAGACGCCGCGGAAGCACTCAAAGGGCAGTGGAAGACCTGGGGTGACGGGATCCGCCTGGTTGTCCTCCCATCCCCGCACAGTATGGTTCTCGAACCACTGCTCGAGTACATCCAGGGAGTCATGGCGCTCCGGAAGAACAATGAGATCGTTACAGTGGTGGTGCCTCAATCGATCCGACCCCGCTGGTGGTCGAACCTCTTGCGTACCCAGATGGCTGTGCTTCTTCGCCTGTCGATCCCATTCGAAACGGGTATCGTGATCACAGATGTACCCTATGAGTTGGGGCCCAAAGGCCGGTAGCCGATCTGCATCCCTCCATACATCCACGACGTGAGCAGCGACCCGGTCGTTGAGGGGCCGCTTCTGTGAGCACTCCCGAGTTGATTCGTACTCGCTGGGTGGAAATCCGCTTGTTTATCATCGTCCAGGTCCTTGCGGCCCCCTGTGCCACGGCGAGGCCTCGCAGTGCTCTGGCAGCGTGCCCGATGAAAGGGCGGCGCAGCGTCGGGAAGGATCTTTGATCGACCGGCCCTCAGGCCTCGCGCGTCTCCGCTATATGGCGGCCAGCGCCTGATCCAGGTCGGCGATCAGATCCTGGGTGTCTTCCACCCCGATGGCCAGACGCACGAGGTTGTCCTTGATGCCGATCGCCAGGCGCTCCTCCGAAGACAGCTCGAAATACGACATCAGGGCCGGTTGTTCGATGAGCGTCTCCACGCCGCCGAAGCTGGAGGCGATGAGGGGGATCGACACGGCGTCGATGAAGTCGCTGGTGGTGTCGAGATCTCCGTCGATCTCGAAGCTGATCACGCCACCAAATCCCCTCATCTGCCCCCGAGCGATGTCGTGATCGGGATGTGAAGACAGCCCCGGATACCACACGCGCTTCACCCGCGGGTTGCCTTCCAGGTACTCGGCGATCGCCAGTGCGCTGGCGTTCTGGTGCTGGACTCGAAGTGGGAGAGTCTTCAGGCCGCGTTGAAGGAGGTAGGCGCTATGGGGATCGATGACCGCGCCAAGGACCCACAGGTTTTGTCGGACCAGCGCGATCAACGACTCCGATCCGACGAGAGCCCCGGCGAGCAGATCGTTGTGGCCGCCGAGGTACTTGGTGCCTGAGTGCAGCACGAGATCGATACCGCGAGTTAGCGGTTGCAGATTGATCGGCGTGGCGAACGTGCTGTCGATGAGCGCCTTGACGCTCTTTCGGGCGGCGATCTGCACCAGCCCGTCGAGATCGATCACGCGAAGGTAGGGGTTTGTCGGTGACTCCGACACGATCAAACCCGTCTCGGGTCTGACGGTCGCTTCCAGTGCGGGCAGATCGCCGGCGGGCACGACGCTGCATTCGATGCCCAGCCGCTGCAGGAAGCCCAGGCAGAATTGACGCGTCCGGCGGTAGGTGTCATCGGTGATGATCAGATGCCTGCCGGGCGAGAGAAGTGACAGGATCGTCGTGGTCACGGCTGCCATGCCCGAGCTGAACAACACGCATGCTTCACCGCCCTCGATCGCGGCTACGTGATCCTCTACGGCCGTCACCGTCGGGTTGCCGTAGCGTCCGTATTCGGTTCTGTTCCCGGCAAGCCCCCACATGCGGGCTTCCATAAAGGCGCGCAGGTCGGCCGTGTTCTCGAAGGTGAACGTCGAGCTCTGCAGGATCGGCAAGGTCAGCGAGTGGTGCGCCCGTGGCCGGCTCTCGCCGCCGTGCACCGCCATCGTGGAGGATCCCATGTCCGTCGCAGTTCCGAACATCAGATCGGTCAGCTTACTGTTCGAGTCCATGTCGTTCCTCCACCGATAGGAATACCCCACAGCCTTCTCCCCTCGAATGACCTCTGACCTTATTGCTCCGCCGCGATTGCCCTGCGGAACAAGGTCTGTTGTCTACATATGTCGGGAAAGGGTTGCGCCGAGCTTGTCGATCCCCAGGACGAACGGCCTGGCCACCAGACCCTCCTCCTGGAATGCGTCGACCATGGCGGCGGCGATGTCCGCATGCCTATCCGGGGCGAATGCGAGCAGACCGGGACCGGCGCCGGACAGCACGACGGCCGCAGCGCCCGCCGCCCTGGCGGCATCTGCTACACGGCTGAAACCGGGGATGAACCCCTGCCGATGCGGCTGATGAAGACGATCTTCGGTCGCTGACGCCAGCAGCGCGTAGTCTCCATTCCGCAACGCCTCGACCGTCATCACGGCCGATCCGATGTTGTGAGCCGCGTCAACCAGGGGCACGGTTGTCGGCAAGGACCGACGCATCTTGTGCGTCGGAAGATCAATCTGAGGCAAGGCAAGCGCCACCCAAAAGTCCGGCGTGGCGACGCAGCGCGCCAGGACCTGATCCTTCGACGCGCGAACTACGACTAGTCCGCCATACAGGCTTCCCGCAGCGTTGTCGGCATGGCCTTCCATCTCAAACAAGGGCTTCAGCAGTGCCTCCCTGGAGAGTTCGATTCCTCCAAGGGCGTCCGCCAGAATCATTCCGGCCACAGCGGCTGCCGCCGATGAGCCCAGTCCGCCGCCAACCGGGATCTCGTTGATCATGCGCAGTCTCATGCCGGGCAGGGCGGAGCCGAGCTGCTTGGATCGAATCCCCGCCGCCTTGATCACACGATTCGAGGAATCGCGGGGCAGGGAGCTCTCACCCTCACCGTCGATCTCGATCACCAGATCATCACCGCCGACCTCAACCTCAAGCGTGTTGTATAGGGACAATCCCAGCGCCAGGCTGTCGAAGCCGGGGCCGAGGTTGGCAGAAGAGGCAGGTACGCGAATCGTGAAGCGCGTCATCGGTCGATCAGCGCCCTCAGCGAATCCATCTCGGCCGGGATGACTTGTGGCTCGGAGGCTCGGCTGGTGATCGCCTCCGGATCCTTCAGACCGTGACCCGTGCACACACAAACGACGCTCAATCCGGCCAGATCAAGCTCCCCGGCGGAGACCTGGCGCTTCAGACCGGCGAGACCGGCTGCCGAAGCCGGTTCGACCCACAGACCGGCATTCGCCAGATCGTGCTGGGCGTTGAGGATCGCCGCATCCGGGACGGCGATGATTCTGCCCTGGGACTCTTGCGCGGCCCGTATTGCCTGCTCACCGCGTGCCGGACGCCCGATGCGAATGGCGGTGGCGACGGTTTCGGGATCCTCGATCGCATGACCGACGACGAGGGGTGCGGCGCCTTCCGCCTGGACGCCAAGGATGCGGGGCAATCCGGTCCCCTGTCGAGCGTGGGACTGGGTGAAGCCCATCCAGTATGAGGTGATGTTCCCGGCATTGCCGACCGGCAATGCAAGCCAGTCCGGCGCGCGCCCCAGCGCGTCGCAGATCTCAAATGCGGCGGTCTTCTGACCTTCGAGCCGATAGGGGTTGATGGAATTCACCAGGGCGATGGGGCGCTCTTGGGTGAGCTGAGTCACCATGGCGAGCGCCTCATCAAACGATCCCTCGATCTGGATCACTTCGGCGGCGTGTGCGATAGCTCCTCCCAGCTTGCCCGTCGCCACCTTGCCGCGAGGGACCAGCACGATACATCGAAGCCCGGCCCGCGCGGCGTAGGCCGCGGCGCTGGCGGCCGTGTTTCCCGTGCTGGCGCAGATCACCGCTTTCGCGCCGTCGTGGACCGCCATGCTCATGGCTGCCGTCATCCCGCGATCTTTGAAGGATCCGCTCGGATTGAGCCCTTCGAATTTGATGTAGATCTCCTTCGCCCCAAGCTCGCGAGCGAATGCCGGCATCGGGATGAGGGGAGTGTTTCCTTCGAGCAGCGTGACCGGCTGCACATCTTCGGCGAGATCCATCCACGGGCGATATCGGCCGATGACGCCCGGCCAAATGGTCGTCGTCATGATGATCGCCCCCCGATCGGGGGGCCGGGCATTCCCCATCCCGCGAAATGTACCCGGATCGTTTGCTCGTCAACTTCCGTCATTCGAACGCCCTCTCCTCCGTCGATCCTGCAATCAAAAGGCCGCTCCCATTGGGGTGGGAGCGGCCTTTTCAGGCTCTGGCTCTACTGTCGCCGGACGGGTCAGGATGCCGCGGCGAGCGCCAACCCCAATTGGGATCGGTCCCAGCCGGTCATGACCATCGAGTACGTTCGCTCCGGCGACCACGTTCTCTTCATCACTCGTTCCAAAGCTCGTCAGCGAGATACAACACTCTATCAGAAAGGGGTACGGCTTGTCAATCTGCATTGTCCCGAGTTTGTAGCGGAGCTCGGCGGGATTCCTTTCTCCCCCGAGAAGAGAACGTGCCCCGAGCCGGGACACACCCCAGGCCGTGTCGTCCGTTCCCGGCGAGCGGAGATCCAGACTCCGGCCTACGAAGGGAAGCAGTCGAATGGAATAGCTTGCGGGGGGTTCACGAGCGGGCTTCGTGCAACACGATCGGCCTTCCGTCAATCTGCACGACTCGGAGCGGGAGGCCATACGTCTCGCACAGGTGCTCCGATGTAAGAGCCTGGCCCAAGGGCCCCACGGCCAACGCTCTTCCCTCCCTCATCAGGACGACGTGGTCAGCCAGGGAGACGGCGGCGTCGGGATCATGCGTGGTGAAGAGCACACTTACGCCCCGGGAGGACAGACGCCGGATCACGGACATGATCCGGTCGCGGTTGAGCAGGTCGAGATGGGCGAAGGGCTCATCCAGCAGCAAGAGCCTCGGCTCCTGGGCCAGCGCACGCGCCAGGATGACCATTTGCTGTTCGCCCCCGCTCAACTCCTGGACCGCGCGCTGCTGCAGGTGAGACATGCTCAGGGCCTCGAAGAGTCGGTCGACCGCGCACAGGTCATTCTCGGTCGGCATTTCCAGGAACCTCAGATGCGGTGTCCGTCCGAGAAGGACATACTCTTCGGCAGTGTGTGCAAACGGGATGTGTTCGGACTGTGGCACAAGGGCGATCAGGCGGCTGCGTTCGGCGTGCGTGTACCGCTTGAGTTCGTTCCCCATGAGCAGGATGGAACCTGAGGTCGGCTGCAACAGTCCCAGAAGCATGAGCAGGAGCGTGGTCTTGCCTGCGCCGTTGGGTCCGAGGATGGCGGTCACTATGCCTGACCGCAACTCGAGGCTGAGTCCGTCGATGACAGGGCGCCCTCCCGCGCGATAGACGAAACTGACCTCTACGAGCCGGAGCAAGTTGGCATCACTCATGAGTGCGACCCGGCGCGGCGCATCATCAACCCGGAGAACGCCAGCGCACCGAAGAACGACGTCAGGATGCCGAGAGGGATCTCTCCGGGCAAGAGCGACCGCGCCAGGTCGTCGCAGAGCGCCACGAATGGTCCACCTATCAACATGGCCGCAGGCAGGGCGCGTTGAACATTGGCGCCGACCAGACGACGGGCTAGATGCGGCGTGATCAGCCCCACCCAACCCACCACGCCGCCGACCGCCGTAACGGAGGCCGTGGCCAGGACCGCGCCGAAAAGGATCACGCCTCGTTCCCAGCGCACGCGCGAGCCGAGCGAGAATGCCGTCGCATCGCTCAGTGTGAACAGATTGAGTCTCCACCGTCCGACGAACATCACTGCCAGCCCCAAGGCCACGAACGGAAGCATAAAAAGAACCTCGCGCCAGGTCACATTCCACAGCCCGCCGAGCAGCCAGAATGTGATCTCAGGCAATTGAGTCAGAGGATCGGCGAGGTACTTGAGAAGCCCGACTCCGGCGGAGAACAAGGCCGACACAGCGATGCCTGCGAGCACTAGCCGCAGCATCCAATCGCCGAATCGCAGATGTTCGCCCAACAGATAGGAGAGCCCCAAGCCGAGCAGAGCGAACGCTGTTGCTGTGAGCTCAATCCCAAGGGGGCCGGGTCGCAAAACGATGATCCCCAGGGCGGCTCCGAACGCGGCGCCTTGTGAGATCCCGAGAAAACCCGGCTCAACGATTGGGTTCCTGAATACAGTCTGAAGTACAACCCCGGCACCCGCCAGGCTCACGCCCGTCATCAGCGCCGCGACCAGGCGCGGCAGGCGCAAGTTGAGCACGATCCGACGCGCCAGTTCATCCTGTTGGATGAGCGCCGGCGGGCTCCAGTATGGAGCCGGATAGCGTCCTACCAGAAGGGACAGCAAGCCCACGGTCACCAGGGCGAGCGCCAACAGGCCCCATCGCCAGGTAGCCTGCCGCGGGCTCCTTGTTGTCAACGGGCGGTTGGCCCGACTCAACGGGTCACCTCCTGGCAGACGAGAGGCAGGACGCCAGCCTCGATCGTTGATTGGTCTAGGTCGTAGAGCTGGCTGTAGAATGCACTCACCTCGGACACGAGGTCAAGGTCGGCGAAGCGTTCGGGATGAATCCGGGTAGTGAGCCACTCCAGCCCCAGGATCCAGCGTGTGTCCGGCTGATCCCAGCTGACGAAATCACCGCAGAACGCATGGATCTGTCCATCCTGGACCGCCTGCAATGCACCCCAAGCGGGATCCGCCTTCAATGTTTCCACGATGGGGCTCGGGTCTGAGGAGTAGTTGACCACGAAGATGATGTCCGGATCCCAGGCCGCGATCTGCTCGAAGTTGACCACCGTCCAGCCTCCACTGCTGGCGGCCTCCGTCCAGATTGGGTTCCCTCCGGCGAGCCGCACCATTTCCGTCTGCAGCCAATTGTTGGAGGGGACACTGAAGGCGACCTCGCCTCCACGATCGGTGTACTGGAGCAAGAGAACTTCCGGCCGCTCGTCTTCCGAGAGATTGGCCAGACCCTCTTCCAGCGCATCAAGACGGCTCTCATAGAATGCCAGCACTGTTTCGGCACGTGCAGGATCGCCGAACAGATCGCCCAGCATCCTGATGTCGCGCCGGAACTGATCTGGGGTCTCCAGGTCCAGGTAGATTGCTGTCAGGCCAAGGGCTTCGAGGGTGGGACCCATCTCATCTGCCATGTAGCTTTTCATCAGTACGACATCCGGCTTTGCCGGGGCGATCCCCTCCGCGCCGACATCGCGCTCGAGCTGAAGCTTGTCGTCGAAGGCGGGATCTACGAGCGGAAGCATCGAGTCGCCCCGCTGGAGTCGCTGTTCCATCGCGACGATGCGGCCGCTGGCCTCGGGGAACAGGTAGGCGGCGTGCAAGAGCAACTGGCTCGTCCGACCGGCAATGACGATCCGCTCGGGCGGTCGACTGAAGTGAACCTCTCGCCCCAGAGCGTCGGTCAGGACGAGTTCTTCGTCCGGTACAGCGCTAGGCGTGGGGGTGGGCTGGGGCGCCGCGGTCGGCGGGTTTGCGGCGGTCGTGCTCTCGATCGTTGTCGCCTGCCCACAGGCTGCGACGAGCAAAGCGATCGTGATGACGGCCAGCATCGTTCGCGGGCGCATTGCGGGTCTCCTTGTTCACGGGTCTAGAGTCCCAGCTTTTGTCGGCTCTCGTGCATCCACTCCAGTATCGCCAGGAGCTGGCGGATGCGGAGGCCAAGGGCAAGCTGGGTGAACCGGCTTTCTTCCGGCAGGAGCGCGGCGGCCTTGTGCAATCGCCCCAAGTCGGCGAGTAGGCATTCGTGCTGGTCTTCGATGAGCTTTATTGCCCGCCGTCTGTCGTCCGAGAGGGCGAAGTACAGGCGGGTGATGAAAGCCACGCGAATGGCGCGGACGCTGGGCGGGGTTGGCCTCTCCAGCCAGTGCCGGAACCGGGCTTCGCCGGCGGGGGTCACCCGGTGAAGGCGACGCGGGTGCATGCTTTCGCCGGTCTGGCGTTCACTGGCCAAGTCTCCCTGCGCCTCGAGCCGCTTCAAGATGTTGTACGTCTGACTCAGGCTGATTCTCCAGATGCCGCGGAATTCAGCCTGCAGCCTCCGGTGGAGATCGTAGCCATGGCACGGCTTCTGGAGTAAGAGGCCGAGCATGACGTATTCCGGCTGAAGCGCGCTGGCTGATGCGCTGGGTGAGCTGCGCGGTGGTCGCTGTTTCGTGGCTATACTCACTCAGTGAGTATAGCATGATTTGTGATATTTCCCACAAGGAGTCAACCTCAGCCGAGAGCGGGACGCTGGGCCGGATGGATCGCCCGAGGCTTCGTCCCCGTGGCCGCGCCGGCCTGACCCTCGATCCGCCGTCCTTCTGCCCCGAGGGTGTCGGATGACCGTGGGCGTCGCCCAGCGGATCACGCCAGGCTGGACGACACCTCGTCGGGGGCTTGCCGGTCGAATGGGAGCTTGTGTTGCCCGTCCGCTGTCGAAGGGGAGTTGTGACCGCTCCGGCGGTCGCGGAAGAAACCGGACACATGAAGTCGATCCGTGCCGTGTGTATCCGGCCGAGGGGTCGACGCAGTCAAGGGCGGAACGTGTCCGGTCCTGCGATATTCCTGGGGGAGGGCAGGCAGCCCGGTCGGCTTTGGGCTGGTGCGTGCTAGTTCGGGACGATCAGCAATCCCATGTACTCGGCTACATCCGCAACGTCGTCGAAGCCCCAGGTCGTCTCGATCACCGCATCTTGCTGTGCGCGGCCAAGAAATGGCTCAGCGTTGGCGCGGAACTTGGCGATCAATTCGTCGTCGGTCAGTGGATCTTGCGGATCGCCCTTGGCGACATCGATCTCGGCCGTGTGGAGGGCGCCTGAGGATGTCTTGATCGTGACCCGAGCTCGCTTGACCCTTGGAAAGAGCGCATCGATCTCGGGATCGGCGACCACTTTGATCTTGCCCAGAAGCTCTCGGATCGCGGGATCCGTGAGTTTGTCTTCGGAGAAAGAAGACGGCAACACGTTTCCGTCCGCAAGGGCGGCGGCGACGACGTAGGGCAGACTGTGGTCGGCAGTCTCCTTGGTGTCGGGCTTGTACTTGCTGGGGTCGGAGAGGATGTCGGCGCCGCGAGTGGTGGTTTCCACCAGAACCTCCATCACATCTGCCGCGGACAGGTTTAGTCTCTCTCTTAGTTTCAACGCGGCAGTGATCGGCTGGTGGGTGAGAGCCTCCGTCGGAAACGCTTTGTAGCTGCAGCGGTTGATCAGGTATGTCTGACCAAGTCCTTCAAGAAGCGCGTCTGTGTGCCACGTGACATTCCGCAGAACATCCGTGAGGCCTTCTTTGCCTTCGACGACTTCGGCAGGTCCGGTGAAGCGCTGGCGGGCCATCAACGCGGCATGAATGCCGGCCTGGGCGGCGAGCGGATCTGCGGCGTTCTTCATGTTGGTCAGGTGGCCGGCGACAACACCGCCCAGCGTGAAGTGACTACTGCCGCTGATCCCCACGGCGGCGACGAGTTGGTCGACGTCGAGATCGTATATGCGTCCGGCGACGAGCGGGCTGACAAACTGAGTGAGCGCGGCGTGATGCCAGCCGACTTCTCGGATCCCCGGTTCGGCGGCGTGACACCATCGCATCTCGAATTCGTAGGCCAACACGATGGCGAGAAGCGCCTCCCGGCCGCCCTTGTGGCAGGCCTCGGCTGTGGCCAACGCGACGCCGATCAGGTCTGACGGATGACTCGGATCTTGGACCCAATAGATGTCGTTGTAATCGAGGGCCCGGGTAAGCAAGCAGTTCATCAGGGCTGCGTTGGGAGCGTTTGTCCGGTAACCCGAGCCGATAACAGTTGCCTCGGCCGTCCCACCGAGCTCTTCGATGAAGCGGTGCATGGCCTGCATATCCGGGTGCCCTATGGCTGCCAGCGCGCAGCCCACGCTGTCCAGAAGGAAGCGCTTGGCCTCGCGAACAGCTTCGGGAGGTATGGCCTCAAACTCGAGCTGTGCGGCGAATTCCGCCATCTTTCGGCTGACGGACATCACATGCGCTCCGCCACGGCATGGGCGATTTCGAGTGTGGTGTTCGACCCGCCCATGTCATATGTCCGCACCTCGCCTGCGGAGAGAACCTCAGCAATGGATCGCTCGAGAACCTCCGCCTTCTCGGTCTCTCCCAACCAGTCCAGCATCAGGCGTGTCGCCAGGAGCATCGCCATGGGATTGACCTTGTGCTGGCCGGCGTACTTCGGTGCCGATCCGTGCGTCGGCTCAAACACGGCGAAGGTCTCGCCGATGTTGCCGCTCGAGGCGAAACCGAGTCCGCCTACCAACTGCGCACAAAGGTCGGACAGGATGTCCCCGAACATGTTGCTGGTCACCAGCACGCCATAATCCTGTGGATTCTTCAGCAACCACATCATCTGCGCGTCGATGTTGGTCTCCCAAAGCTCGACATCGGTGTATTCGCCTGCAATACCCCGCGCTTCTCGTCTCATCATCCCACTCGTCTCGCGAAGCACGTTTGGTTTCTCGACAAGTGTCACCGTCGGGTAACCGTGGGCGCGGGCATATTCAAATGCTCGTCTGATGATGCGGGACGCACCCGTTTTCGTCACCACGCGGAGGCTGACGGCGATCTCGTCCGCCGGCGCCGCATCGAAGCGCGCCATGGAGGGGTTGTGGTCGATAATGGCCGTACGCAGCCTATCGGGCAGGGGGTGGAACTCCACTCCACTGTAGAGGCCTTCGGTGTTCTCGCGGAAGACGACCAGGTCGATATCCTCTCTGTAGTTCAATGGATTCCCGGGATACGCTTTGCAGGGGCGCAGGTTGGTGTACAGGTCAAAGAGCTGCCTCAACCGGACGATTGGGCTTCGGTATTCGGGCACGATTCCCCTAAGGTCCGGGGATAGCTCCATGGCAGCCTCGTCCTTGGGCTTGGAAGTGATCGCGCCGAACAGACCGCAGGTGCACGTCCTCAGGAGGTCGATCGTCCGCTGGGGTAGAGGATCCCCTTCCTGGCACCAGAAGGCCCATCCGATGTCAGCCGGAACATACTCGGCATCCAGATCAATCTTCTCCAGCACGATCTGCGCCGCGTCCATGACATCGACGCCGATGCCATCTCCCGGCATCCAGGCTATGCGGTACTTCGCCATCGATCCAACCTCCTGTGAGCCAACGGGCATGGAGCCCCTTGAGGTCAAGAGAAATCGCTTATGGGAGGCCGTGGGCCCCGGCCACGCCCTCGTGCAAACTATCCCTCCGGTTCTGCTTCGTCTTGTCTTGTACTCCGGCAGATTCGCGCTGTGGGCGGC
>CAZGRL010000037.1:0-11456 GCA_964528155.1 uncultured Anaerolineaceae bacterium | reverse complement strand
GTCTTCTCGACGATGACCGCCTTCTCCCCCCTGACGGTTGTCCCGCCTATCCGCCGCCTTCCCCTGCCTCCAAACGCCGACGAGTGTACGCAACAAGCCCGCCGGCGTCGAAGATCGCCATCACCGCAGGCGGCAGGGCGGGGAAGAGGAACTCCCCAGCTGCACAGCGGATGGTCCCCTTCTCCAGGTCAATCTCGACCGTCTCGCCTTCCTGGATGGCGTCGACTGCCTCGCTGCACGTCAGCGCCGGCAGCGCGGCGTTCAGGCAGTTGCGGTAGTAGATCCGCGCGAACGACTTGGCCAGGATCGCGCCAATCCTGCTCTCTTTCAGGCACGTGACAGCCTGCTCGCGCGAGGAACCGCATCCCCAGTTCTTGCCAGCGACGACAATGTCGTCGGGCTGCACTTCTTTCACGAAACGGGGATCGAGGTCCTCGAGCGCGTGTTTCGGCATCTCCGCCGGATCGCTGATGGTGTAGGTGTACTTCCCGGGAAAGATGACATCCGTGTTGACGTTATCGCCATACTTCCAGACGCGGCCTCGGATCAGTCTCATGCTTGGCACCTCTACAAATCCCTTGGATGCACGATCTCTCCCGCCACAGCCGAGGCGGCGACGACTGCCGGATTGGCCAGGTAGATCTCGCTCTCCCTGGTCCCCATGCGCCCCTGGAAATTGCGGTTGGCGCTACTTATCGTGACCTCACCCACAGCTGGCACACCCATGTGGTTGCCCATGCATGGACCACAGCCAGGGCTTTCGATGATCGCCCCGGAGTTGAGGAAGGTTTCGATATAGCCGGCCTGCAGGGCTTCCGCGTACACCTGCGATGATGCTGGAATGACGATCATCCGTGTTCCATGGGCGATGCGCCTTCCTTTGATCACTTCAGCTGCGGCGCGCAAGTCTTCGAGGCGCCCGTTGGTGCACGTCCCCAGGAAAGCCTGATCGATGTGGGTACCTGCGACCTTGTGCAGAGGCCGGACATTGTCAACCGTGTGCGGGCAGGCGATCATGGGTTCGATGACCCCGGCGTTGTATTCGGTGACTTGCGCGTACTCAGCGTCCTCGTCCGGGTAGACCGGTTCAAAGACTCTCCTGGCCCTTCCCTCAACGTATTCGAGGGTGGTCCGGTCAGGAGGCACATAGCTGTTCTTGGCGCCCATTTCAGCCATCATGTTGGGGAGCACCGCCCGCTCGGCCAGTCCCATCGCCCCGATCCCGTCGCCATGCCACTCGACTGACATGTAAAGAGCACCGTCTGCTCTCAAGTCACCGATGACCTGTAGGGCGAGGTCTTTGGCGGTCACGCCGGGCGGGAGCTGCCCGCTGACGGTGATCTTCAAGCTTTCCGGGACGCGCAGCCACAGTCCCCCGACCGCCCAAATCGATGCCATCTCGCTTCGCCCGATCCCGGCGGCGAAAGCACCCATGACCCCGGCATGCGGAGTGTGTGAGTCGGAGCCCAGGACGACCTCTCCCGGCAGTGCCAGCCCTTCTTCAACCAGCACCTGGTGACAGATGCCGCGCCCGACATCGAAGAAGTCCTCGATTCCCTGGTCGCGTACGAATTCACGGATGATACGGTGGTTCTCTGCATGCTTTGTGGTTGGGGCAGGTGCGGCGTGATCCAGGAAGATGGCGTGCATGCCCGGTGCATAAACCCGCTTTGCCCCCATCTTCTGGAAGATTCCTATGATGGCCGCCGTATTGTCGTGAGACAGCGCAACGTCTGGTGTGATTTCCAGGATCTCGCCCGGCGTTACATGATCGCGGCCGGATTTCCTGGCTAGGACCTTCTCGGCAAATGTCTGGCCCATCTTCGTCGACCTTTCTGCGCCTACACCCGCCTGTGTCACCCGAACTTCGTCAGATCGAAATCCGTGAAATCGGCGTGATGGAAGATGATCGATTCGGGCCGTCTCTTGAAGCGGTCCCCCTCCCACGAATGGGTCGCTACGATGTGCATCACGGCTTCCGGGATATCGTGTCTGAAGCACAATCCGACTCCCGTGAACGGATGTCTCAGGTACTGGTACATGTCCGCCCACTCGTACTCCCCGTTCTTCACGCGGAACTCGATCAACTTGCCGACATCAGCCAGCAGGGCCCCTGACACCAGGGTGTCATGATCGATCGAATACCGCTCTCCGTATGCATCCTTCAGGACGCTCTCCATGGCGATGCACAGACGGCAAACGGTGCTTACATGCTCGGGGAGCGTGATATCCACATCCTCGGCCAGGAGGGTGTAGGGGACCCGAGTGAGCTCATCTACCGTCCAGCCCCCAATCTCCATCGCCTCCTGCCATACTGCGAGGACTTTCCGCCGTAGGGTTTCATCCGTGATGGCATTGAATTCGGGGATCAGTTCCGTCAGCTCGGTCGCCATGGCATGACCTCCAAGGTCAGGGCGAGGCTCTCAGCGGTTGGGTGGGGCGGTCGTACCGGGAGGTAGCTCCCTGGGCGCGGGACCGTCGTACTCATGATCCGTTGGGTGAATGGCGCGCATCGGCCGCTCACGCGCCATCTCCTCGCTGACTTGAGCCACCAGGCCGGGGACGCGCGCCATGATGAAGAAGGCATTCGCCAGGTCATGGGGCATCTGCAGGTCGATCAGCAGCGCCGCAATGGCGCCGTCGACGTTGATCGGAAGGCGCTTCCCCGCCGCCTCGAAAGCCTGCTGCAGTGTGCGAATCATCTCCACGCCCTGACCTGCGACCTGAGTCTCTTCGGCCAGGGAAAAGAGCCTGGCTGTTCTCGGATCGGCAGTGTGGATGCGATGACCCAGGCCTGCCATCCGCCGGTTGCTCGCCTGATACTCATCGACCAATTCGGCGGCGACAGCCTCCAGGCTCTTGCCCGTCTCAGTCGCTCTGTCGATTCCAGATTGTAGAATGCTCATGCAGTCGTAGATCGCTCCTCCGTGGAACCGATTGATGGACAGGATTCCGGCAGCCAACGCCGCGTTGAGCGAAGCCCCGGTCGACGCCGCCGTGCGTGCCGCCAGCGCTGAGGGGGGTGTCGCGCCGTGATCGATGGAGGAGACGAGCATGGCCTCGATCAGCCGGGCGGCACCCGCCGGTGGAAGCTCCCCTTTGAGCGCAAGGAAGATCGCCTGGCCGAAGGTCACGTTGCCCATCAATTCATCGATCCGGTAGCCTCGCAAGCGGACCTCGTTCGGCCTGACCTGCGTGATGGCTGTCTTCCAGGTGGTCTCATTCATTGTGTATCCTTGGGTAAGAGCCCTCGCTGCTCGAGAACCGATCGGGTCACCCTCGGCAGTTCGCCGAAAGCATCGACGATGGTAACACCCACTTCGCGCAGTCGGCTCACCTTGCCCTCGTAGGTTCCTCGTCCGCCTTCGATGATCGCGCCGGCATGGCTGAAGCGAGTCCCACTCTTGGCGGCCTTGCCGCCGATGTAGGCCACGATCGGTTTCGTCACTTCGCCAGACTCCACCAGATCGGCTATCCGCTCTTCCTGGCTTCCACCGATTTCGCCGAACAGCACAATCGCCCTGGTTTCGGGGTCTTCCTGAAAGAGAAGGACCACCTCCGGCAAGGGGAGACCCACGACGGGATCGCCTCCCACATGTACGAGAGTCGTCGCCCCGATTCCCTCTTTGGCCATATAGTAGGCCATCGAGGAGGTAATCCCCCCTGATCGGGAGGCGACCCCGACAGGCCCGGGTACGAACCAGGAACGGGCCGAGGCAGCTCGACCGCCGATCATCCCCAGGATGCCCTTTCCGGGCGAGATCACCCCCAACGTGTTAGGGCCGACGAATCTGGCGCCAGCCGCCTTGGCCGAATAAGCGATTTCCAGGACATCGAAGATGGGCACCCTGTCCGGGACGATCACCAGCAACTTGGCGCCGGCGTCGATCGACTCCAGCGCCGCGCTTCTTACAAGTGGGGCCGGGATGAAGAGGACACTGATGTCGATCGGGCCCACGCTCTCCCATGCCTCACGGGCCGTGTCATACACAGGCACTCCATCCACTTCAAGGCCGCCTTTTCCGGGAGTGACGCCGGCCACCACATGGGTGCCATACTCTTTCATCAGGCGCGCTCGAGCCCGGCCCTCCCGGCCGGTGATGCCCTGGACCATCACTCGCTTGCTTTCATCAATCAAGATCGACATTGCCACCTCGTCGGGTGGTGACAGGATGGCCTGAGTCAGGCGACTTCAGTTCCGATGTCGAGTCCGGGGATAGGCAGAAAGACACGGCCCCCGCCATTCCCATCGAATGCACATTCCACTTCGCAGGCCAGGCACTCCGTGCAGCCGCCTTTCCTCGCCTCCTCGAGGGTGATATTCAGCACCGGGACATCGCCCTCGAGGCTTAGGATGCCGGGCACGCATCTCTCCACGCAGATCTTGGATTCACACTCACGGCAGGCCGCATGGTCTAAGACCACGGTGCCGTTCGTAATCGTCCCGAACGAATAGGGTTCTCGCGCGGGCGGCCGGATCGGGCGAGACGTCTGATCTTCCGGCTGCCGGAATGATCGGACAAGGTCATCAAGCCGCTCGGCGCAGAACTCGGGCGTGTCGTCCTTCCCGTAGGCTTCAATCGGAGCGAGGAGCTTCGGCTGGGCTCTCTCGATGATGGCCATGGCGCGTTCCTCGGCGTTGCCTCCCAGGCGGATGACTGCCGGGATATTGAGCGGCGCTTCCATGAAGGCCTTCACAAGACCCCGCGCGCTGTGAAACTGCTCCTGCGAAGCGACGCCCGATCCGGAGGCGAAGTATCCGTCGATCCCGTCCTGGGCCAGGATGATCCGCGCCGCCCGATAGACCTTGGAGGCCGGCGGATTACCGCTGGTATCGACAAAGTCCGCCAGCCGAAATCCGCGATTCATCACCGCGTCCATGCTCATCATCGAGCCGCCTCCGCCTGCTCCATGGAAACCGATAACGCCCTCACCTCGCTTGAAATCCTGGTCAAGTTGAATGAAATAGAAAGTGCCTCGGTAGTCGTCCTTTTCCACCTGCCAGGCGATCTTTTCAAGCTTGGTCGGCGGTCGGTCAAACTCGCGAGCGATTTCGATCCCCAGATCGGGATGGCGGTAGACGGCGTTGTCGTCGACAGTGATGCGGCAATCGGCAGCGATCAACTCGCCGGCGGTGGTCAGCACGATGGGGTTGATCTCAGCTGCTCGGGCATCGTACGTTCGGGCGACTTCCCACAACTTGGTCAGCAGACCACCCAGTTGAAGCTGAAGACGCCCATGGATGCCCGTACGGCGGACGAGATCGCGCGCCTCGAAGTCGGCCAATCCCGTGCGTATGTCGACAATGTGGCGGGCGACCGCCTCTGGATGAGTCCTGGCAGTCTCCTCGATCCCGGTGCCCCCGATGCTGCTGAAGATGACCACCGGGGCCTGGGCGATGTCGTCGATGACAACCCCGCCGTAGAACTCGCGTTCAATCTCGAGTTTCTCTTCGACAAGGACAGTTTCTACAGCGAAGCCGCCGATCTCCATGCCCAGGATGGCATCGGCGGCTGTCTCTGCCTCTTCGGGGGTGTCGGCGAAACGCACGGCCCCCAGTCCGGCGCGACCGGTCACCCAGGCCTGGGCCTTGACGGCCACTGGTCGTCCAAGCCGCTCAGCGATCCGGCGGGCTTGTGCCGAACTCGAAGCCGCCTCACCGGCAGGCGTCGGCACATCGAACCGATTCAGGAGCGCTTTGCTCTGGTGCTCGTGCAGGCGTGCCATGCGTCCCGTCCTCCTCGGTCAGGTCTCCTTCATCCGTTCACCATGCGCGCGAACACCGCCGGCACCCCTTGTCCTCAAGTGTGCCTGACGTGCCTGCTCTGCCGAATCGGCTTGTTCCTGTACCTATCCCCCAGCGGACGGGCAACGCGCTCGCCTCAAACCGCGGGCTGTGTCAAGCCCCCCTGCGTATCAAACTCTGCCCGGAGGGTATCGCCAAATCGCTTGGGCTGCCTATGACCATTGCTCACGGATTTGTGCGACAAGCGTCTTGTTGGTTCTTCCCGCTCATTCGCCATCGCGGCCTGGGAAGGAGAGGGGAGGTCCGCGGCTGCTAGAGGGCTCTGCGGAGCACCTGAGCGTGCTACAAGCTCACCGGGCGCCCCGGCGAACCGGGCGCGACGCAGGCAAGCGGGTAGCCGTGCTGTTCAGACAGCAGGACTTCCAGCGACGGATGTCCACATCAACCTCCGATGAGGACGAGCACAGAAGGTAGAGGGCGCCGAAGGCCAACGCGCAACCAGGCTTGGGTTCTACTTGCCGATGGTCCCCCCCAAGCAGGCCCAACATCCGGTACTTGATGATAGACACGGATCTGGTTGACAGATGGTACTTGCCTGTAATCGCCCCGAATTCTAAGATGCGGAGAACATAGGCGCTTCAGCTCGCGATGCATTACGTTCGAAAGGCCTCTCGTGGGCGAAGCAATCATCAGATCATTAAGCGATCCACTTACCGACGCCGAAGATGATTCGGGGCCGGGCTGCTGCATTCCTGTGCAATCTCCGTGTGAGGTCAGATGAGGGTCTTCGAGCGGACGCCCCTCGATCTCGCTGAGCAATATGTCGCTCGCGGCCAGATCTTCCTGATTCCCGAGCGCTGCAAAGGCTGCAAGTTGTGTGTCGCGTTCTGTCCGCAGAAAGTTCTCCAAGAATCTTCCGAGATCAATTCCAAGGGGTATCACACGCCGGAAGTCGCGCCGGGAAAGAACGGCGCCTGTGTGCATTGCGAGTTTTGCACGATGGTCTGTCCGGAATTCGCCATCTTCACACTTGAGGTGCCGGCATGAGCGCGCAAGCCGTACTCAGCGGCAGCCACTTCATGCATGGGGATCACGCCTGCGCCGAAGGCGCCATCGCCGCGGGCTGTCGCTTCTTTGCCGGATATCCAATCACTCCCTCGACCGAGATCGCCGAGCGATTGGCGCGCCGGATGCCTGAGGTCGGTGGAGTCTTCCTCCAAATGGAAGATGAGTTGGGAAGCATGGCGGCGATCGTGGGCGCGTCGGCAGCCGGGGCGAGGGCGATGACGGCCACCTCCGGACCAGGCTTCAGTTTGATGATGGAGAACATCGGCCTGGCGATGATGCTGGAGATCCCGTGTGTCGTCGTCAACATTCAACGCGGTTCTCCCTCCACCGGGCTGCCGACGCTACCCGGCCAATCGGATGTGATGCAAGCCCGGTGGGGCTCTCATGGCGACTACGGAGTTGTGGCCTACGCGCCGTGGTCCCCGCAAGAAGTATTCGATCTGACCGTCCACGCCTTCAACGTCGCCGACCGTTACCGCCTCCCCGTCTTCCTCATGGCTGACGAAGTCGTCGGCCACATGGTCGAGCGTGTGGTGATTCCGTCGGAAGATCAGATCCCGTTGTGGGAACGCAAGCGGCCGAACGCAGGAGCGGGAACGGCCTTTGAACCGTTTCGAGCAGATGAAGAGGACTTGGTGCCGCCGATGGTCCACGCCGGCGAGGGCTATCGAATTCACTACACCGGCTTGACCCACGACGAGCGCGGTTACCCCGACATGTCGCCGGAGGCGCATCATCGCTTGGTCACCCGGCTGGTCGAGAAGATCCGGCGCGGCGCGGACAGTCTGGTCCGCACGGAGGAATTGCTCATGGAGGACGCCGAGATCGCCGTCATCTCGTTCGGCAGCACGGCTCGCTCTGCTCGCCGCGCGGTCCGAGAAGCCAGAAGTCGCGGCATTCCCGTCGGTTTCTTGCGGTTGATTTCGCTATGGCCGTTTCCGGAGCGCGTCATTCAGCGGATCGCCGAACGGGTCGACGCATTTGTCGTAGCCGAGATGAACCTCGGACAGATTGCACACGAAGTGGCGGGCCACGTATCGCAGCCGGTGCATGGAGTCCACCATGCCGGTGGGGCGATGATGCCGCCGGATCCGATCCTGGATGCTATTCTCAATGTCGCAGCCGGCAATAACGATCGCTGACAAGCACCCGCTGGATGACGTCATCCGAGCGGACCGCATGCCGCACATCTGGTGCCCGGGATGTGGAATCGGGATCGCCATGCGCTGCTACGCGCAGGCGATCCTCGAGTCAGGCATCCCACTTGACAGTCACGTCGTCGTGTCAGGCATCGGCTGCTCCGGGCGCGTGGCCGGATATATGAATATCGATTCGTATCACACGACGCATGGTCGTGCGATTCCATTCGCGATCGGGTTGAAGCTGGCCAAGCCTGAACTGAAAGTCACGGTCTTCAGCGGAGACGGCGATCTAGCGGCGATCGGAGGCAACCATCTCATTCACGCCGCGCGCCGCAACGTGGATCTAACAGTCATCTGCACGAACAATTTCAACTACGGCATGACAGGTGGGCAGGCGGGTCCGACGACGCCCTATGGGGCGCGAACGACGACGACTCCTTTCGGCAATCCGGAGCTCCCCTTCAACCTGCCGTACCTGCTCGCCGCGGCGGGCGCCAACTTCGTCTCACGCTGGACGACGCTCCACGTGCGACAGGTGAGACGAGATGTCCTCTATGCTTTCAGCAAGCCGGGGTTCTCCTTCATCGAGGTCCTGGCGCCGTGCCCGGTGGGCTTCGGTCGCCCGAACCGCATCGAAGAGGGATTGGAGGAGATGGAGCTCTATCGCCAGCGCTGCGTGCTGGCCGACGGCGTTCCGCTGGATGAGATGGGGATCGATCTGCGAGGGGATCGGCCGATCTATGTTGGACGGCTGATCGATCGCAGCCTGGCGCCCTACCGGGGCATGCCTGCGGAGACCGCCTCATGAGGACGGAGATCCGAATATCCGGCTTCGGCGGTCAGGGCGTCGCACTCGCCGGATACATCATCGGCAAGGCAGCCGCGCTCTACCAGGGCCTTGAGGCCGCTATGACCCAGGCGCACGGCCCCGAAGCCAGGGGCGGTGCTTCAAGCTCGGACATCGTCATCGCCGACCGTCCAATTGACTATCCCTTCGTGCAGCATGCAGACATTTTGATCACGCTCTCCCAGGAGGCCTACACCCGGTTCCGACCGGAAGCGAAGCCGGAGGCCGTCCTCATTATCGACTCGGGGCTGGTCACCCCCTTCCCGGACGACCAGCCCCTGAAAATACCGGCTACCCAGCTGGCTGAAGGGCTGGGCCGCCGGATTGTTGCCAATGTAGTCATGCTGGGTTATTTCACGGCCGCGACCGGTTTGCTTCAGCGGCAGGCCGTCGAGAAAGCGATCGAGACCTCCGTCCGTCCCAGGACACTGGAGCTGAACCTGGAGGCGTTTTCCGTCGGCTACGAGTATGCAGAAGTGAGGGAGCGTTCGGCATGAGCGACACGGTTCTGGTCATCGGTGGAGGCATCGCCGGGATTCAGGCCTCGCTGGACCTCGCCAACTCCGGGGCACGCGTCGTCCTCGTCGAGCGCGAACCGACCATCGGGGGCGCGATGGCTGTCCTCGACAAGAACTTCCCCACGCTCGATTGCTCGATTTGCATCGAAGCGCCAAAGATGTCGGAGGTGGATCTCCATCCGAACATCGAAATCCTCTCGCTGGCTGAGGTTGTCAGATTGGAGGGAGAGCCCGGTGACTTCCAGGTCGGCATCCTCCAAAAAGCCAGATTCGTGACGGATGAGTGCACTCGCTGCGGAGATTGCACCCAGGCTTGCCCGGTCGTCCTTCCGAACGCTTTCGAATCGGGCATGGCGGCGCGCAGGGCGATCTACACGCCAATTCCCCAGGCAGTCCCGGGCGCGTACACCGTTGACATCGAGGCCTGCCTCAACGATCCGCCGAACTACCTGCCGTGCGACCGCTGCTACAAGGTCTGCCCTCCCAAGGCGATCGACTTCTTGATGCCCAGAGAGAAATTCCTGGAGCGGAAGGTGGGCTCGGTCGTCGTTGCCGCAGGATACGACAGCCTGGATCCCCACCATCTGACAGAGCTCGGCTATGGCTCCCATCCGGACATCCTGACGGGGTTCGAATTTGAGCGGCTGGTCAACTCGGCCGGTCCGACCGGAGGCGAGATCCTCAGACCATCCGATGGTCGGCATCCCCAGGACCTGCTGATCGTCCTGTGCGTCGGATCGCGCGACCGACGCTTCGTCCGGTATTGCTCGCGTTTCTGCTGTATGTATTCAATCAAGCACGCCTACCAGGCTTTGGACCACGGCATACAGAATGTTTCCGTCCTGTACATGGATCTGCGCGCCTTCGGCAAGGGCTTCGACGGGTTCCTGTCGCGGACGCGGGAGGCCGGGGCGCGCTTCCTGCGAGGACGGCCGGCGCGCCTCGGGCCCAACGGAAATGGAAGGATTCGCGCTTGTTACGAAGACACGACCAGAGCGGCCAGGGTGGAAGAGGACTTCGACATGGTGGTCCTGGCCAACGCCATAACCCCGCCCAGTGGCCTCGTCGCGCTGGCGGAATGCCTCGAGATCGAGCTAGACGACGATGGCTTCATCCGGGCGTCGGCAACCGACGGCAGTCTGGTGGTGACCAGCCGTCCTGGCGTCTATGCTGCGGGCTGCGCCGCGGGACCAAAGGACATCCCGGACAGCGTGGCCGAGGGCAGCGGCGCGGCAGCCCTCGCGCTGCGTCATTTGCGTCGCAGGCATTGGCCGGAGCCCATCGAAGTCGAGCCGATGGAGGGCATCGAGACGCCGCGAGTCGGAGTGTTCGTCTGCCATTGCGGAAGCAACATCGCTGGTGTGGTTGACGTCGAACGGGTGGTTGATGCGGCGACGACGATGCCCGATGTAGTCTATACCGCGCATCAGATGTTCTCATGCGCCGGGAATACCCAGAAGGAGATCGAAACTGCCATCCGGGCAGAACAGGTCAACCGCGTGGTCATCGCCGCTTGCTCCCCTAAGACGCATGAAGCGATCTTCCGCGGTGTGATGGTGCGTTCAGGGCTCAACCCCTATCTGCTCGAGATGTCCAACATCCGGAATATGGACTCCTGGGTTCACAAGTCCGATAAGGAAGCCGCAACAGTGAAGGCCGTCGATATGGTGCGCATGGCGGTTGAGAAGGCGCGCCGGCTGGAGCCGCTCGAAAGCAGCCAACTCTCGATGACCCAGAGCGCGCTGGTTATCGGCGGCGGGATCGCCGGCATGAGCGCCGCCGCGGCTCTGGCGCACCAGGGCTTTGAGACGCATTTGATCGAACGGCGAGATCACCTGGGCGGAATGCTCCCAGATTTGGGTGAACTCTGGCCGGCGGGCATCAACGCGCGCGATCTCGTGGCGGCCAAAGTACGCGAAGTCGGTGCCGCCGGTGTGAACGTCCATTTGGGTACGGAAGTGGAGACCATCGGCGGCGTGGTCGGTAGTTTCCACGCCCGGCTCCGTGACGGAATGGAGCTCGAGGTCGGAACGGTTGTCATGGCCACCGGATCTGAACCCTACGCTCCTAGTTATTTCGGTTTAGGACAGGATTGTCGTGGTGTCACATTTGTCGAACTGGTTTGGCTTATCTTT
>CAZGRL010000036.1:17106-32616 GCA_964528155.1 uncultured Anaerolineaceae bacterium | reverse complement strand
AATTCCCCCCCACCACCCCCCCCAATAGCCATCCCCTCAAGTTTGGGGCACACCGCATCAGATCGCGCGTTTGATATCCCCCACGATCATGCATAGAATGGGATAACGTCTGCATCCAATGACGTACGCCGCCAAAGGATAGCGAGGTGAGGACGAGTCAGGAATCATCGGAGGCAGGGCTGCATCCCGCCCGCCCTGGCGGTCGGGCCAGGGAGCTCCCCGAAGGACAGGTTGCTCTTCTGGCCGCCATCAAGGCCGGCGATATCGTAGGCATCCAGAGGCTCCTCGATGAGCAGCCCGGCCTGGTCGCGGGCCCTGGGCAGGATGGCGACACGCCCCTGCTGCTGGCGGCCTACTACCACGCCGACGAGATCGTCCAGATGCTCGTCGAGCGGGGCGCTCCCGTCTCCGTCTTTGAGGCTGCCGCCATCGGAGACGTCCAACGCGTGCGGCGGATGCTGGACGACCAACCTGAATTGGCTCTGTCGTTCAGCCACGATGGCTGGACGCCGCTCCACCTGGCAGCGCATTTCGGTCAGTTGGCTGTCGTCGATCTTCTCCTGGCGCGCCGCGCTGAAGTCGACGCCCGATCGAAGAACGCGCTCGCCAATACACCGCTGCATGCCGCGTTGGCCGGCGGGCATCGCGGGACGGCCCGCCGCCTCGTGGAGCAGCAGGCGGATGTGAACGCCGTCGAGGCTGGCGGCTACACGCCGTTGCATCAGGCAGCCGACCTTGGCGACACGGAGATGGTGCGCGTGCTCCTCGAGCGGGGCGCGCGTGTCGATGCCAGATCGGAGGAAGGCGACACTCCGCAGGATCTCGCCCGGGCCAAGGGACATGCTGCCGTGGCAGAGCAACTGGAGCGGCAAGCGGGGGGATCGGTGTAGGCAAGCCCGACCCTCGCTGCGCGACCTCGACCGGCACTGCAAGCAGCGGAGGTCGAAGAGGCGTCCTTCGAGTGCGCTCGGCTTTCCGGCCTGTCCGGCCAGCATGCCCTGCACGCATGCCATGAGCCACGCAGGATGTGTGGCGGGAAGCTGATGCGTGGCCACGATTTGCCCTACCCTCACCTAGGGCCAAAGTCGAGGGGAAAACGCACTGGTAATGGATGAGGAGAACACACCTATTTGAGGAGATCATCATGGACTATCGACTGCTTGGACGAACCGGTGTGCTTGTCTCGCCGCTGTGCCTCGGGACGATGAACTTCGGTGGGCCGACCCCGGAGGCCGAGTCCATCCGGATGGTGCACACAGCCATGGATGCCGGGATCAACTTCATCGACACGGCGAATACATACGTCAACGGCGGCAGCGAAACTGTCCTCTCGAAGGCGCTCGCCGGAGGCAAGCGTGAGCACGTGATCCTGGCGACCAAAGTGTATTTCCCCATGTCCGAGGATCCGAACGACAGGGGCAGCTCTCGCCGGCACATTCTAATGGAGGTCGAGAATTCGCTGCATCGCCTGGGGACGGACTGGATAGATCTGTACCAACTTCACCGACCGGTCTTCGATCTTCAGCAAGATGAGACACTTCGAGCGCTGGATGATCTGGTCCACCAAGGCAAGGTGCGCTACATCGGATGCTCAACCTTCCCGGCCTGGCGAGTGATGGAGGGGCTGGCGATCAGTGAGCGCTTCGGCCTGGCGCGCTACGTTTCCGAACAACCGCCCTACAATCTCCTCGACCGCCGGATTGAGAATGAGCTTGTCCCACTCGCACAGCGTTACGAGCTGGCATTGCTCCCCTGGTCGCCTCTGGCAATGGGTATGCTCGCCGGACGGTATGCCGACGCCGAGAATCTACCCGACGGCTCGCGTGCTGCTCGCATCCAGACGTGGGCAGCCGAACGCGTCACACCGAGGGCGATCGCCACAGCGAGTCGGATCGCTGAAATCGCCCGCAAGTACGGTCTGACGCCGCTTCAGCTTGCGTTGGTTTGGGTCAAGGACCAACCGGGCGTCACGTCGCCGATCATCGGTCCGCGTACCGAGGCCCATCTCGACGCCGCCCTATCGGTACTCGACATCCAGCTTGATCGACAGGCTGCGGCCGAACTGGATGAAGTCGTCCCTCCGGGGACCGCGGTCAGCGATTTCCATAACACAAGCACGTGGATGAAGATGAAGCTTCCTGCGTGAAGCCGAAACAAAAGCACCCGAGGCGAACATCCGGGTGCCGAGCCTGACCGCGGGCGAGATGCTCCAGGCACTCAGTCGGCGCGCAGGATCATTCTCCCATCCGATCCCGGCATGAAATCCATCGGCCCTTGAGGGATCTCATTTGCCGGCTCCAGCCTCCCGGAGTCCATGGCTTCCCACATGACCTGGAAGGGGGCCTTACCGGGCACCCACTTCTCGACGATGACCACCCCATGCCCCGGGAGCACGGTGAACGCCAGCTGGCGGGGGTCGTCCGGGTGATTGAGGGCGTTCGATCGCGCAAAGGCCTCTTTGATCCCTCTGGCCTGCGCTTCCGTGGCGCACGACACCAGATAGTGATAGTAGGGCGGATCGAGCGGAAGAAACTCGACATGCCTCGGATCATAGGCCGCCACGCCTCGATGCCCATGTAGTTTCGAGCGAGCGACAGGCACCTCGCAGCTTTCTCCCCACTCCGGACCCAATACGATCTTGGGCAGCCGGGTATCCATTTCCATCATCTCGACCGCCTCTGATGAAGGCGGATCATTGCGCTTGCCTTCGACATGCCGAATGAGCGCGCCCTTGCCATCCAGACGCACGCCGACAATGACGGCGAGATCATCATCGCCGATCTTCCCTTTGTCCACCGGCCTGGCGCTACCGGTCACAGTTGCCACAAGCGCATCCAGCGCCGGCTCCCAGGTCGCAAAACAGCCTTCGCTATACTGCTCGGCCACGGCATCGTGCAGCGCGGGAACCTGGACGAGATCGGCGACGCGGACCATCTCCGTGAAGAACTGACGCTGGCCGAGCTCTAACGCCGCCGCCTTCATCGCCTTGGGCACGGGCAGATCCTTCCAGGCCGAGTCGGCAAGCATCTCCCCCACAAGCTCGTGCCCGGTCACTTCGTGCGTGGACTCCACCGTCACGATCCTCAACACGATGTCACGGTAGAACGCTTCAAGCTCACCGGCCATGCTGCGCGGGTGCGCCCCGACAAGATCGAAGTGGTAGACGAAATGCGGCCGGCTGTCACCAACCAGGAGCAGCACGTGGATGCTCATGGTCTGAGATTGCACGAGGCGTTCCATGGCCATGATCGGACCGCCGCGACGCCCTTGTTCGATAAGAACTCGATACGCCGTTGGCGCCATGCCGGGGAAGGCGAAATCGGCCGGGTCAGGCGGCTCTTTCGAGAGCACTCTGCGAAAATGATCCAGCGTCGCTTCCAGCTGCTCCGGCGTGACATGCACCAGAGTGTAGATCGTGGGAGAGTGATGCAGGCCATAGCGTCGTCGGCTCGAGAGCATCAGCGAGGTGCGCCAACCAACGGGTTCGCCGAACGTCGCCGTGGTCAGAATGATGTCTGTGTCCCCGTTCGGGTCCGACTGCACTTGGTGGCCAGCAGCGCGAAAGTGCTCCAGGATCCCGCTTGCCACTTCCGCCGTGAGCGCGGTCACCGGCCCGGGCACGAAGCTCACATGCAGCGTTCGAAGCCAGTCATGCAGATGATCTACCTCGACTTCTTCTTTCGTCACTCCCATCACCCACCTCACCACGGGCCCATCGGCTCCGGCCGATCGGGCCCGGCCGTCCTGTCTGGACAACTACCACATTACAGATCTCGACCGAATACCCGATGGTTCTTATACGGCACACCGCCCACATTTTCAAGGTCGTGGCGCATCTGGACGGCGCTCTCAGCCACCTGTGTCAGGTCGGCGTGCAGAAACCCCGCCTGCTTGATGGTCTTCTCCATCTCCGAATACAACAGTGCGTTGCCGCCGCGTCCCTGGAACTCAGGCAGGATCCCGGCGCCGTTGAGCGCAACCCACTTCGTGCGCTTGAACTCGATCAAGAGGTCGATGATTCCAGAGGGGAACAACCGGCCCCGACTGCGCTGAATTGCAGCCGAGACATCCGGAAATGCGAACAGCAAGCCGACGGCCTCGTCTCCGTGCGTGATGATCTTGATCAGCCGCGGATCGGCAACCGTCATCAGATTGTCGATTAGAAACACGATCTCCCGATCCGACAGCGGATAATACTCCCAGTTGTTGATGAAAACCTGGTTATATGTCCGACCGATTCTCTCTGCCCATTGGCGCAGCTCCTTCTTGCTCTGGAAACGCTTGACCTCCAGCCCGCTACGCCGGGCCGCCCGCTCGGCAATACGATGAACGCGCTCCGGGAGTCCGAACTGCGTGGAGCCCAAATAGCAGGAGATGCAATCGACCTCTTTCTGGAATCCGAGTTTCTCCATGAAAGTCGGGTAGTAGGGCGGGTTGTAGTTCATCATCGTCATCGCCGGCCGGAATTCGAACCCTTCGATGAGCATTCCGTATCCATCGAGGGCGCCAAAGCCTTTGGGACCCACCAGCCGATTCAATCCTCTGGCTTTGGCCCACGCGATCGCCCGATCGAAGAGCGCCCGAGCCACCCCAATGTCATCCACACACTCGAAGAGATAGAACTGCGCGTCATGGTGATCATGATATTGGTTGAATGGCCGATTGTTCAACACGGCGATCCGTCCGACGTCTTCATCTCCCCGTCGGGCAATGAAGAAGGCCGCTTCCGAGTGTTCGTAGAACGGATGCTTCTTGGGGTTCAACTGTGTTGCGGCATCGATCATGATCGGCGGTACCCACAACGGATGCCCCTGGTAAAGCCGAAAGTGAAGATGAAGAAACCGACCGACGGCGCGTCGGTCGCTCACATCGACGGGGTCAACGCTCAGCATGGGTGCCTCAGGAGAGTGTTCGACCCATTGTAACACCCCGCCAAACCGCCTACAATCGAGACACTGTGCAGGGGTGCATCCGGCGGAATGTTGCACTCCGTGCACAAAGAGTGGCTTTTTTGGGGGCTGTTTGGCGGCTTTGCCGCCAAACAGCCCCCAAAAAAGCAATCTCATGCGGGGAGTGCAACATGACTCCGGACAAACCCGCTATGCAGATGAGAAATGCGCGTCGGCGAACGGCCCGTTTCCTACGCTGGCTCTTCAACGGACTCTTTGCGCTGCTGACCGTGCGCGAGGTCGAGGGCCTCGATGGGCTTCCGACCGACGGCCCCTTCATCCTGGCCACGAATCATCTGAGCATCTACGACCCGGCGCTCATCTACGGACTGATCGGCGACGAGCGCTTCAGCGGCTGGGCTGCCGAGAAATGGGAACGTCACCTGATATTCGGGTCGATTCTCAGGTTGGGAGGGGCGATCTTCATCCAGCGCGGTCAGGTGGACCGAAAGGCCCTGGATAAGGCCCTCGACTGGCTTCGGCAGGGAAGGATCTTCGGGATCGCACCGGAGGGCACGCGCAGCCGAACTGGCGGATTGATTCGCGGCAAGACGGGCATCGCCTACCTTGCTTACGAGGCCGGTGTCCCGATCATCCCGCTGGCACATTCAGGGACCGAAGGCTCGATCCGAATGTTGTTCCGTTTGCGCCGACAGAAGATCCAGGTGCGGTTCGGGAAGCCGATCCACCTTTCACCGCCTGACCCCAACCAACGCAACGCCGCCTTGCGCCGCGACACCGACGAGGTAATGTGCCACATTGCGGCGATGCTTCCTCCGGTGTATCGCGGTGTGTACCGTGATCACCCGCGCGTGGCCGAACTCCTCGGAGTCGGACCGCCGGCAGAGAAGATCCCCTCCCCACCGTGATACCAGCCCCCCAGGCTGATCCGGCTACTTCCGGGCGAAGGTCGTTCGCTACGCACTGCCTGCGATGATGTCACTTCCCATCCACCCGCTCACGCTTCTCTTCTATGGCCTGGCACTCGTGGCCATCACGGCACTGATCGGGTTGCTGCGATGGTCGCGCCACCGCCAATCGGCCGCCTATGCGTTGGCCGGGCTCACGCTGCTGAGCTGTGTGAATGTGATGAGTTACCTCGGTGGGTTCTCCATCGGGCCTCTCCTGATCCTTGTCTCCGCCCCGGTGGCGGTCGTCCTGGCGCTTACCGTTCACACCCACCGTCGTCCGGTCCGCCTGCTGGCAGTGACCACTCTGCTCATGGCTTTAGGGATGTGGACAGCCGCCTTCGACGTGGTCCAACAGTTCCTGACCCTCGGGCTGGCACTGGGCGTGCTTGTCTCTATGCTCCAACTTGGCCGCACGTGGCGCGTGCGCGGCACAGGCTCTTTCACGGGGTGGGGGATCACCCTGTGCGCCTGCGTTGGCGGACTTTCATTGCTGGTGGGCTCCTCGTCGGGCGGCCTTTGGAGTGTCGTCCCTCTTGTGGCAGCTGGTCTTGGCGTGGGGCTGGCCTTGCTCTCGAGCCGCCACCGCGTGGCACTACTCATGGTGGCCGCAGCGAATTTGCTCATGGGCGCGGGTTTCCTCTTCCCCTGAGACTCCCGACGTCGACCACCGACAGGCGGCGAAACCCGTAACAGATCAAGGCGTTCTCTTGATGCTTTGCCGCGACGCGAGCCGGCCGGGGGTCGCCTGCTTCTCTCCCCGGCCGGCATGCAATCACCATCCTAAGCAAGTTGGTGTCGAGGGGCCTGGCATCGCTCTATCTCCAGGACTTCTCAGCGCACCTCGATCGTCGGAAGGACATCCTCATAAGGGAGCGGCGTGGCTCCCCAGCGCTGGGGCTGTTCGCCGAACTCCGAGGTGGTCTCCGGCGGCCCATAGGCGGGGTCATACCCCAGCGCCGCGGCCAATGTCACCTGATACCGCTGAAACAAGTCGGCGTCCTGCACCATCTGGGAGTCTCCCGCCCGAGACGCCATCCACCGCAGTTCTTGCTCCATGGCGTGTGCAAGCTGCCAGGCTTCGGCGTATCGGCCCTGACCGAACAACCCGTCGATCGCCTTCAGTGCCTCGGCCGACCGCACGATCGCTGCGTTTCGCCGGACCTCGATGTCAGTCAGCGGGTCGTAATTGCCAGTCGTCACAACGGGCGCTGAGATCTGCTGGCGGATTTCCCGGGTTCGCTGTGCGAAGCTGTCGGTGTAGCTGACCCCGATCTCCGCCACCGCCTGAGTGCCTATTGGGCCTGGCCGTGTCTGTAGGCGGACCATCACGACCTGGCTGTCGCCGGCGCCCATCGGCGGCATATCAACTTGAGCGCCCCCCGACGGTGGCACGCCGTCCAGCCCTGTCACCACGACCAGCTCGACACCCTCCGCGGGGCGGATGCTGATCTGGATATCATCCGCCACTCGCTCAACCAGGCCTTCCGACTCCTCGAGGAAGACTTTGTCCATCTCCCGAGCCGAGTCGACGAAGTGATATGCACCGTTTCCCTGCCTGGCAAGCTTGGATAGCAGGGGGTCGTTCATGTCCATCCCCAGTCCGATCGTGGACAGATAGATGCCCTGTTGACTGAAGATTAGAGCGTCCCCCGCAATCCGATCCGGGTTCGTCACGCCGACGTTTGCCAGCCCATCGGTCAACAGGATGACTCTGTTGTTGCGGCGCAGGTCGAAGTTGCGGTCGACCTCCTTGAACCCTGTCATCAGGCCATCGTACAGATTGGTGCCCCCGCCTGGCCGGAGCTGATCGACGGTTTGCACAATCCACGTCCCGTCACCGACAGGCTGGGCATCCCTCAGGACGCGAGCCTTGTCACTGTAGCTCACGATGCCTACCCAATCATCGGGTTGCAGACTATGAAGGAACACCCGGAGCGACTCCTTCAGATAGGGCATCTTGTCCGGGCTGTCCATCGAGCCGCTGGTGTCGAGCACAAGCATCAGATTGAGCGGGGTCCTGCCCTGGCTCGACAGACCGCGCGCCTGGATCCCGATCTGGAGCCACACCTCACCCCCACTTGAGGGGAGTTGAGGGTTCCCCAGACGCAGATCGAGACCGATGGGCTGGTCGATCGGCTCGGGGAAGCGCTGGTCATAGTAGTTCAGGTACTCATTCACGCGGATGGTATCCGCCGGGACGATCTCTCCGCGGTTGATCGCCCCGCGGCTGTAGGCCTTGGAGGTATCCACCCCCGCGGCACAGCCGCTGATCAAGGCTGTGACGAACAGCGAGACGATGAGCATTGTGGTCGATCGTGCCTGTGTAGACATGGGAGCCTCCTGGGAATCGGGATTGTCGTTCTGGCTCCCATTCTGGCGTCGCCTCGGTACACTTCAATTGCCACGTGTGTTACATTCTGTGCAACACGGCCTGTCTGGCGAACGTCGGACATTGGAATCCTTCTCGCAGCTTCTTTCTGAATACGTGAACCGCATCGGGGTGTCCGACGCAGAACTTGCGCGGCGCCTGGGCGTGAGCCGCCAGACTGTCTTCCGTTGGCGGCAGGGGTTGACCCAAAGACCGCGCCGCAGAGAAGATGTGATCGCGCTGGCGGCGAAGCTGCGCCTCGACCCGGAGGAGCGCGATCAACTCTTGATGGCGGCCGGGTTCCGCCCGGAGACGATAAGCACTCACGCCCAGGCGCCCGGCTCACGCCACGCTCCTTCCCCGGACGTTTCCGGCCAGTCAGAAGACGATGGAGGTACGCCCGGCGGCGTCGTCGGCTCTGACCTCCCTGTCTCACACCGTGCATTTCGCGCAGCCTGGCTGCTCCCCGCTTTGATCGGATTGGCTCTCCTCCTGGCGGGGCTGATCACAACCGGTACGTGGCAAACACTGGTCGCCCGGCTCGGCCGCACGCTTCCCGCGAGTCCCGTCTCAGAGCCGAGGCCGGCGACCCCTGACGAGACCCTCATCCTTGTCAGTCCATTTGCCAATTACGCCAGCGAACAAGTCGGGTTCAACGTCGCCGGCCGCCTGCAAGAAGCGCTGAGAGAGGTGTTCAGCGATTCGGGCCTCGAGGATGTGCGCGTCGATGTCCTGCCGGACACGATCCCTGACGACTCCGCCGCGCAACAGACCGCGTTGAGACTCTCCGCAGATCTGGTGATCTGGGGCGAGTACGACAGCGGTCGTGTGGTGGCCTACGTCTCGGCGCCATCGGGGGAGGGATCGGTCGCAAGCCAGGAACGACGCTGGATGATCAAAACCGGTGGAGAACTCAGCACGACGATCAACACGGATCTGCCGCAAGACGTGCAATGGATGGCCTTGTACACGCTTGGCCGGGTTCACTACATGGCTGGGCGGGGAACACAGGCGGAGGCGGTATTTCAACAAGCGCTCAGACTCGCGCCTCAGGATCCGAACGCGCGCGGTGCGATCTTCGACTACCTTGGCTTGCTCGAGAGCCAGAAGGCGACCCCTGACCAGAACAAGGTGATCGCGTACTACACGGAGACGATCGAACTCTTGCCTGAGTTAGCCTCGGTTCCGAACAATCGCGGCGTTGCCTATATCGAGCGCGACCAGAATGGGGATCTCGATCGGGCCATCGATGACTTCCGTCAGGCGATCCAACTAGACCCAGATTTCGCGGCGGCTCACCTGAATCTGGCCATAGCCCTCTTGCACCAAGACCCAGACGCCGTCGATGAAGCCATTGCGTTGCTTCAACGCGCCGAGGAGCTTGACCCGGACTCGGCGAGTGTTCAGAACGCGCTCTGCTGGGACATGAGTCTGACCGGGAACCCGGGCGAGGCCTTGCCGCATTGCGACAAAGCGATCCGGACCGACCCATCTGGTTACAGCAATGACAGTCGTGGAGTCGCGCTGGCGATGCTCGGCCGGCCCTCGGAGGCTGTCGCTGAGTTTCGCGTTTTCCTGGACACACTCCAAACGGAGAGCCCTTCTGCGTACGGGCGCTACTCCGGGACCCGCCTGGCATGGATTGCCTCGCTGGAGAAGGGGTTGGATCCATTTGACGCGGCGACCCGCAGGGCTCTTCTCCAGGAATAGAGCGGGCCGACGGGCCGACGCAGTGAGCCGAACACCATTCCGCGGCGCCCCATCTCGTCTCCACGAGCCACCCCTACAGGATCCATAGCCAACCTCCTCTCCCCCTCCGGGGTGAGAACCCGATCCCCCGCGCGGTTCCACCCGGGGTGGGATAGCCCCCTCCGCCATTCCCGCGTACAGTGTTAGCACAAATGTTCTATCCATGGATGGTGTGCCGACATCACACCTCCATGCTTTCCACTCCCGTCACACCATTCATGGAACAGGAGGCCTTGATGGACAAGGAACAAATTCAGATCTCCCCGGTCGTGACCGGACCGACCGCCAGCCTCGTCGCCCCCCAATCTGAGAGCCTGCCCTACCCGGCCGCCGATCCGGCCTTGCTCGAGGTGCTGCTCCAGCCGCGCCTGTCCCTTTTCTGGGGAGCCCACACGCCGACCCGAACCCTGTTGGCGGCAGCCACAACCCTGGCCTCGCGCGGCCAGCCGCTGCGTATTTTCGACGGCGGCAACCGCTTCGACGGCTACTTCGTCGCCCGCCTGGCGCGGCGCCTGAGCTCGGACCCCGAAGCCACGCTGATGAACGTCCGCCTGTCGCGCGCTTTCACCTGTTTTCAGATGGCCGAACTGATCGAAAACACACCCGCCGACCTGCAGCCGCTGTTTCTGCTGGATCTGCTGGCCACCTTCTATGACGAGAGCGTGCCACTGCGCGATACCGAACGCCTGCTGGTGACGACGATCGCCCATCTCAAGCGTCTGGCGTCGACCGGCCCGGTGATCATCGGGGCGCGCGAACCACAGAGCCTGGTCAAGGATCGCTGGACGCTGCTCGATCGGCTGCAGACTGCCGCCGACGCCACCTGGTTGTTACGCGCCCCGGAAGAGATCGGGCCTCTTCAACCCAGCCTCTTCTGATCCAAGCGTGACGCGCACGATGAGAGCGAGCAACGCCAGCCGCTCCCGTCCATCCAACTTGACACACGCGAGGTTGACATGGGCCGCACTCTACCGTCGATCACCCAGACTTTTCTCCAGGAACAGCAGTCGCTGGCGCGCTTCCGGCGCGCTCTGCGTCGCGAAGACCAGCACGCCCTCGACGACCTGCTGGCCGCCTCCCGCCATCACCTGGCCGAGGCCGCCTACGCTTCTCATCTGCTCCCCTTCGAGATCATGCTTCTGGCGATGCTCGTCGAGGAACACAAACAGGTCATGCGCCTGCGTCAGGAATTGGAAACACTGCGCGGCCCTTCGACAGGCTCCCTCCGGCCTGCGTCCGGGGGACAGGCAGGACAGCAGGAGAATTCAGAACCGTGACTGTGCGCGCGCTGGTGACCCCATCCCACTCAAGCAACACCACCCTCTACGGATGGCTCTTCGACGCCTATCCGTCGGGGACGGGGATGGCCGTGTGGTTCATCGACGCCGATGGGCAGGCCTACATGTTCCACGACGATTTCGCGCCGGCCTTCTACGTACGCGGACCCCGCCAGGATCTGCACGACCTGTGTCAGATGCTGCGCACCCGCCGGGCGCCGGTCGAACTCGACCGCACAGAGCGCACCGATCTCCTCCTCGATCGTCCAATCGAGGTACTGCGGGTCGGGGTGCGTTCCCCCGGTCTTTTCACACGCCTTTTCCGACAGGTGGCCAATTACAACCCCCACCTGACGTACTACGACGCCGACATCCCGCTTCCGCAGCGTTACGTGCTCGCCCGCGAGGTTTTTCCGCTGGCGCATTGCGCCGTCGAACATGAAGCCGGCCGCATCCGCCATATCCAGGCGCTCGACACGCCGTGGGAGATCGACTACCGGCTTCCCCCGCTGCGGGTGATGGCCATGCGCCTGGGGGGCGAGCTGCGCAACCCGGCCCGCGGCCACCGGGGTGACCTGCTGATCCAGATCGAGGGAGAGGAATATCCCTTCAAGCGCGAGCACAGCCGCCAACTGCTGCTGGGGGTTCGTCATCTGCTCGAACGGTACGATCCCGACGTGCTGGTGACCGCGTACGGCGATTCCTATCTCCTTCCCCGACTGCTCGAGCTTTCGCGCCATCACGGCATCCCGCTGCCGCTCAACCGGGATCTCGCCCAAACGATCGCCCACAAACCGGCGCACTCCTACTTCTCCTACGGGCGGATCGTGTTCAGCGACGAGCAACACACGCTCTTCGGCCGATGGCACGTCGACCGGCAGAACGCCTTTCGGGGCGACGACTACGGCCTGGACGGCGCCCTGGAGATCGCCCGCCTGTCCGGTTTGCCGGTGCAAACCGTGGCGCGAGTCTCGACCGGCACCGGGATCAGCGCCATGCAGGTCGCCACCGCCTGGCGTCGCGGGGTGCTGGTCCCCTGGCAGAAGCGTCAACCCGAGTCGCTCAAGACCGGGCTCGACCTGCTGGCAGCCGACAAGGGCGGATTGGTTTACGCCCCACTGATGGGGCTGCACGAGCACGTCGCCGAACTCGATTTCACCGCCATGTATCCGAGCATCATGGTGCATTTCAATCTGTCACCGGAGACCGTCGGGGCCAAGTGCTGCGAGGGCGTTCCGGTGCCCGAACTGGGGACGCCGGTCTGCAACCACCGTCAGGGTTTGGTGCCGGAAACGCTGGCCCCGCTGTTGGAGAAACGCAACCAGTACAAGGCCCGCATCCGCGAATTGCCGGACGACGACCCGCGCAAGGAAATCTTCCGCCGGCGTTACTCGGCCCACAAGTGGCTGCTGGTAACCTGTTTCGGCTACCTGGGCTACAAGAACGCTCGCTTCGGCCGCATCGAGGCCCACGAGGCCGTGACGGCCTACGGACGGGAGACGCTGCTCCGGGCCAAGGAGATGGTCGAGGCACGCGGTTTCCGCGTGCTGCACCTATATGTCGACGGTCTGTGGATCGACAAACCAGGATCCCGCCAACGGCCGGACTACGAAGCGTTGCTGGAGGAGATCCGGGCCGAAACCGGGCTGCAGATCGGGCTGGAAGGCGTTTACCGCTGGCTGGCCTTCCTGCCGTCGCGGGTCGAAGCGCGCGTTCCCGTCGCCAACCGCTACTTCGGCGCTTTCGAGGACGGCTCGATCAAGGTGCGCGGCATCGAAGCCCGTCGTCACGACACGCCCACCTTCGTTCGGGAGACCCAACTGGGGATGCTGGAGATCCTGGCCAAAGGGCAGGGCGTGGCCGGGTTCCGATCAGCCGTACCGTCAGCGATCGAATATGCCGCCCAACAGCTGCGGCGCCTGCGCGCCGGCTCGGTCCCCATCCGCGACCTGCTGGTCACCCATCGCCTGTCCCGCCGTCCGGACGAGTACGTCGCCCGCACGGTCGCCGCCCGGGTGGCCGTGGAGCTGACACAGGCCGGCGTGTCGCTCAGCCCGGGAGAGAAGTTGCGCTTCCTGCTTGTCCCGGGGCCGGAGAAGGCCCGCGCCTGGGAGTTGATCCATGGAGAGATCCCTTACGACCGCCAGGCGTACTTGCAACTGCTTCTGCGCGCCATCGAAAGCCTGCTGTCGCCGGTAGGCGTCGACCAGGCCACGTTGGAAACCTGGCTTCTAGGGGGGACCAGCTATTGGGGATCGGTGGGTGTGTTGCCACCGCCGGGCGCGGACAGTCGTTGGCCACTGCTGGCGAAGGCAAGGCCGGTAGGGGCGGAGCACTCGCTTCTGGCAACCTCTGCTTTCCGCGAGATCCAGCGCGAGTGCTTCGCCCTTACCCGCCAGGCCGCCTGAGCCGAGGGAGGAACATGCGTCGCCCGAAAACCTTCCTGATCCTCACCGCGGTGGTTGGTCTGATCGCCAACGCGCTGGCGATCTCGAGCTACTTCTTCAGCCAGGGCCAACTGACAGGTTGGCGGCCCGATCCGGGGTTACTCCTCGTCCTGGCATTCATCGCCCTGGCCTACACGTTGGCGCTGTGGTCGGCTGTGGCGTGGCGGTGGATCCAACGTCGCCAGGGCACGCAGCCTCGCACCGACACACGTGGGCCGGCTTTCCTGCTCAACGCCCTGGTCACCTATCCGCTCATGGCCCTCTGGACGTACCTCCTCCTGACGACCGCTTTCCAGTTGCAGGCCTCAGCCACCCAGCGCTGGCTGATCGCCCTGGCCGTCACCTGGGCGTTGTCCCCCTTCGTTGCCCTGGGATTGATCCCGGTCGGGGAAGCGCTCGGGCCCCTGCTCTCGCACGACGAATAGCCCGCCTGGGCAAGGGATAGCTCTCGCCATCGGAAGGTGTTTGTAAGTTCGGGCCCCGGTCGCGTGTGCTACATTCGAGACAGGGAAGCGAGCATCGCTCACAGTCACTGGTCGACGATGGACGCTTTCCCCCAGGGGAGGTCCGAATGCGAAGAAAAAGCGACCGAACGCACGGATCGCCGAAACGGCAGCCGAGTGTAAGGCCACTGCCGGAGCTTCGCCTCGCCGCCCTGCCGCCGACCCCCTCGCTCCAAGCCGCCATCGCGCTGATGTTCTACTCGATCACGCGAGCCTCCTCGGGCTCGAAAAGGCCCTCCTAAAGCGCAGCCATCTCGACCGACAGCAAATGCTCGGCGCACAGGGCCGCCTGGCGACACGCCTGCACGCCGATGAAGCCAAGATTCTTTCAGGCTCGTAGACGCGTGCATCTTCCGGGGCACATCACTTGCCTGCCTTTCGGCCTGTCGAGGCAGGACGTTGCTCCTGGGCGGACGCCTCGGGCGGATATAGAATCGAAAGCGTGAGGGGAAAGGCCGCACAGCATGTCACCGAGGGGCGATCATCCCGCCGGGGGGCTCAAGCGGCTCCGCCTGCAACTACTCCTTGTCCTTCCGGCCGCGCTCATCCTGATGTGCTTCCCGATCGATTCCGCCGCCCCGGCGATGGCGGCTGGCCCGTCGCCCACACCTGAGCCGGATCCGCTGGCCATCCCCGTCCTTCCGGACAACCCCAGCCCGATCGACCTGGGACGCGTCACGTACTACTACCACTGCATGCCGTGTCATGGAGACAAGGGACAGGGTCTGACGGACGAGTGGCGCGGCGTGTGGGTCGAGGATCATCAGAATTGTTGGTCTCGTGGTTGCCACGGTGGGAAGCCCGACGACGAGGGTTTTCCCATACCGCGCTTCGTGCCACCTGTCATGCCCCCGTACGCGAGCCTGGCGCGATACGGCTCTGTGGATGACCTGTCCGAATTCCTGCACACCAGCCATCCGCCCCAAAGCCCCGGAGTTCTCGACGAAGCCGACTGCCAGAACCTGGCAGCTTATCTGACCCAACAGGCTCCACAGGCTACCGGCCCCGAGGTCAACACAACTTTCGCTGACATCCGACCGGCCTCAGCCGGCTCGGCCGGCGTCCTTCGAGCCTGCATAGCGCTTGCGACGACCCTGGGCCTTGCATGGTTGATCGGATCGCGTGAGCCTCATTGACTCCGATCTACATCTCCAACCGGTTGGAGCCCCGGCCTACACCGACCGTCGACTTGTCTTCTAGCCGGTCGAACGCGATGCGGCGCATTCAAACCTGGGGCCAGGTCTATCACAAACAAAGCAAGAGAGAGTGTGTGTTGGATGGCGGCTCCGCCCCCATCCAACACACA
>CAZGRL010000036.1:0-17096 GCA_964528155.1 uncultured Anaerolineaceae bacterium | reverse complement strand
TTTGATATTTGGCGTTTTTTGTGCTTGAGTTTCTTTACCTGGGTGGGTCTTTCAAACAAAAACTCCACTAGTTTGTGTTGTTGTTTGTTGGGCGGCCGCCGCCGCCATCCAACACACACTCTCTTCTCCACCAGGGCGAGGACGGGCCCCCGAAATGGATTGCACCCGTGGGATTGGGGTTTGACGATCCAGCGCAACTCATGGTACCATCCCGCTTGATGGGTCTCAGCCCATCAACCCCGCAGGGACCTTGATCGCAAGACCCTAGGAGCACAAGATAAGCACAACAGAGTTCCGGATCAACGAGAGCATTCGCGTCCCTGAAGTGCGCCTGATTGGGCCGGACGGTCAAAACCACGGGGTCGTGTCAACCGATGAGGCATTGAAGATCGCCCAGGAGGCGGGTCTCGACTTGGTTGAGGTCGCGCCAAACTCCTCGCCTCCCGTTTGTCGGGTGCTGGACTTCGGAAAGTTTCAGTACGAACGGGCCAAGAAGGACCGGGAAGCTCGTAAGGCGCAGACCAAGATCGAGGTCAAGGAGATCCGCCTCCGGCCCAAGACATCGGACCATCACCGTTCGTTCAAAGTTCGGAATGCGCGGCGGTGGCTTGAGGAAGGTAAGAAGGTTCGGGTCCGTATTCGCTTTCGGGGTCGTGAAATCACGTATCCTGAGATCGCGCTCTCTGACCTGAAGAAGATCGCTGAAGAGCTGGCAGACATCGGTGTGATCGAGCAGGCCCCGATGATGGAGGGCCGAACGATGCTGATGATGCTGGCGCCAGGCAAGCCAAAGTAGCCGATCCGGCAGTCGGCCCAAACCAATGATGATCTTTCGCGGACGGAAGTCTCGTCCGCGTCGCTATCTGTGAGAGGTTTCAGGAGTCAGGCAGTGCCACGAAAAGCGAAGTCTCACGGGAAATTCAAACTCAAGACCCACAAGGCCACGGCCAAACGCTTCCGCCTGACCAGCGCCGGCAAGCTTGTTCGCACCAAGGGCGGGAAGAGCCACCTGAGGCGGCGGACGTCGGATCGATCCAAGCGTATGTTCAGCGAGATGCTTCCCGTGAAGGGAGCTAAAATCGTCAAGCGCGTCCGGCGGCTTGCGCCGTACCTTAACCGCTACAAGGCCAACCCGAACGCCCGTTCAGGCGGAGCATCAAAGTAGGTTGAGCCTCTTCGATACCGGACCGTCGCGCGTTCCAAACAGGCCAGCCCGCGTTTTCTCCGGAAGAACGACAGCCCGGACAATGACGAAGGGCAGAAGCCGACGCCCGACGATCCACAGGAGTATCCAGCGTGACTCGAACAAAGGGCGGGATTGTCACCCGCCGACGCCATAAGAAGATACTACGTCTCACCCGGGGGATGTACGGAAGCCGTCATCTCCTCTTCCGGCGCGCTAACGAGGCTATGCTCAAGAGCCTGTGGTACGCCTATCGAGATCGGCGGGTTCGCAAACGCGACCTTCGTCGTCTATGGATCGCCCGCATCAATGCAGCGGCTCGGCTCAACGGGACCACGTACAGCCGTCTGGTTCACGGTTTGAAGCAAGCCGACATCCGCCTCAACCGCAAGATGCTGGCGGAGCTGGCCGTGCGTGATCCCCAAGCCTTCCGCGCCGTGACCGAGTCCGCGCGCGGCTGAGAGATCTCAACCCCCGGCAGGATCCCATGACCGAATCGAACACGCCTTCTTTGGATTCCTCGTCCCGCTCGGACTCGGCCCGCGGCTACCGCGGCGACAGAAGTTGGGTCCTCGGCCTGGCATTGATCGCCGTCGGCGCGGTCCTTCTGGCTCAGCAGCTCATCGGTCTGCGGTTGGTGAACTGGTGGGCACTGTTCTTGCTGATCCCGGCCTTCGGCGCGTTTGAGTCAGCCGTAAGGCGCTATCGCGAGCGAGGGACGGCGATCTCAGGATCGGTCACCGGCTCGTTCGTCACAGGGCTATCCCTCCTGGCCGTGACGGTGATTTTCCTCTTCGGCCTGGATTGGTCGACCATCTGGCCGATCTTCATCATCCTGGCCGGCATCGGCGCCCTGCTCGGCGCGATCTTCCACTAGAAAGCACCGGGACTCTATTCTTGGTCGACCCGGCGCCGCCTTTACGGGCGGCGCTCACACATAGAGATCTCGCGTCAGACCAACAACGGTCAAGATGCTGAGTATCCTCTATCGAATTGGGCTTCGCAGCTAGTGATTTCCAGAAACCACGCACCCGTTGTCCAGGGTGACATCCACAGCGTAGCCGGAGGGGACGGCATTTTTGTGGAATTTGAACATCAGATCCTTCGAGCTTCCCGGCGGCACTTCACGGTTCCCGCCGGACCAACCCGAGTCGATCGTTGTCGGAGGAGTGTCGTCATGGACATCCCAGATCCGATCGCCACCTAGCTTGATCTCATCGAGCTTCTGATTCATCGGCGGCCAATCGATGAAGATGGCAATGATCTTCACAGGCAGACCTCCGTCATTCCCAAGCTCCCACCAGACCTCCCTACCACTAACGTCGCCGCCCCTCAACCAGAGGGCTGAGCATGGAACGACGATCGGAGCTTCGGTCGGCGGAACGGGTGTCATCGTAGCCGTGGGCACCAGCGTCCTGGTAGGCGTAAATGTCGGAGAGGACGTGATGGTCGGGGTCTTGGTCGGGGTCTTGGTCGGAGTCGCGCTCGGCGGCGCCGGGCTGATGATGACCGGTGGAGCAGCAGTCGTGGCGGTGACTTGCGTCGGAGGCGGGTTGGTCGCCGGAGGCGGGCCGCCCGATGTCGCACTCGGATACGGCGTGTCACTTGGCTGCCCGGGTTGGGTGGGGCCTTGCGTCGCCGTCGGCGGAATGGTTGAGCTTGCGCCGGGCGTCCCGGTGCTTTCGCCTGTTCCTTCGGCAGTTGGAGTGGGCGACCTCTTCGGATTGCCGAGCCCGATCAGCCCAGAGTCCCCGGATTCTTGCGTGCCCAGAAACGAACCGACGACGGCCGTCTGCATTTCCTCCGGGCTGAGTTGTGTCCCCTGAGCTTCCGCAAGCTGCGTAGACATCACTTCCAGTGTGCCAGCCATCGCTGTCAGTTGTGGGCTGCTAAGGTCGGCGACCGTCAGGCCGGTCCCCTCAGCCGTCCCCGAAGAACCATCGAGAAAATCAAGTAAGCCAAACGCGCGCGCAGGGATGAACAGAAAGAGCAGCAGGATCGCCAACATGAGCGGCACCAGCAGCGGCCGTCGCCGGCGCTCCTCCTCCGGCTGTTCCGCTCCCAGATCCGCCGCATGTGAGGCAAGGACTGAATCGGGAACATCGATCTTCGGCATCGGAAACGACTTCGGGTTGAGCGCGAATTCCAATGCGGCTTGAAAGGCCTGGCCAAGCGCCGCCATCGATTCAAATCGATCCGCAGGATCCTTGGCGGTGGCCTTGAGGATCACGTTCTCAATGGCCGGAGGGACGTTCGGGTTCTGCTCTCGAGGGAACGGAATGGGATTGGTGATGTGCTTGATGGCGACGGCCATCGGCGTCTCGCCGTCATAGGGGAGCTGCCCCGTCGCCAGTTCGTAAAGGACCACGCCGAAGGCATACTGATCGGTGGCAGGGGTGACTTTTTCGCCGCGCGCCTGCTCGGGTGACATGTAGGCCGGCGTGCCGATGAGGGCTGAACCAGTCAGACTGACCGAGGCATTTTCGATGTAGACCAGGCCGAAGTCGGAGACAAGCGCATTCCCGTCCTTGTCGAGCAGGATGTTGGACGGCTTGACGTCGCGGTGGACCACGCCGCTCCGGTGGGCGTAGTCGAGCGCCTCACAGACCTGGCTCACGATCTGCCCCGACTCGCGAGGCTTCAATGGCCCATTCATCAGCCGGTCAGCCAGGCTGCCCACCTCGAGCAGCGGCATAACCAGATAGTGCTTACCTTCGTCTTCCCCGTAGTCCCAAACCGGTACGATGTTCGGATGGCGTAGTTCGGCCACGGTCTTGGCTTCGCGCGCGAAGCGCGCCGTGAAATGCGGCGACTCCGCCGCCAGGGAAGACAGGACTTTGACGGCGACTTCCCGATTTTCCATCGGGTCGTAGGCCTTGTACACTGTGGCCATCCCGCCCTGGCCGACCCGATCGAGAATCTGGTAGCGCCCGATCACCTGGCCGGTCAGCGTCGCCACGTGTCTGTCACCATCCTATCGAGAAGCTTCACGAGCACCGCCTGCCCTCCGTCGGGCGCACCCTTCCCCCCGGTTGTCAGCCACCCCCCGATCCCTAAGCGGAAGATGGGCCAAAGAATCGAGCAAGCCCCCCAACGACACGGCATCCGAGCCGCCTGCTCAGATCCACATCGAGAGAGCCTCCGCCCTCGTGATCACTGCCGCCCGGCGCCGATCAGATCGGCGCCAATAGAACGGTCATACCCACAAGAAACAACGCGCACACCAACGCGGTACTGAAGCCCCTACGGATGTTCCTGAAGACGCGCGCTCTGGCTTCCCACTTGGCTAACAGCCTGAGCCGCTCATATTCTGGAATAGTGAACATCGGACACGGATCCTGCATGATCCGCGCCATCGCGTGGTCGGCCATCTCACAGATCACAAAGTCCACTACTCTCCAGACCGCGCTCATCAAGACCTTTCCAGATGTGTTTTGCACTGCTCGTCAACGGTTTCCAGACTGTCCTAGAGTCATTGTAGCGGCGCATCGCTCCGGGGTTCCTTACAGCTGGCCTACACCCAATTCACGCTCGAGCCAGCTTCATCCGAGCCTGAGATGGTCCCGTGAGAACGGCGAATGATAGAATCACGAGAATGAGGGCTTCAGATTCAGGCAAGGCCAGCGGATATCGCACGCTTGGGGTCCAAATCCTGCCGGGAGACCGGCGTTTGAGCCTGATCCAAGGGGATCTGACCGAGCAGGACGTGGATGCCATCGTCAACGCAGCTAACAAACACCTTGCACACGGGGGTGGGGTGGCGGGCGCGATCGTCCGCCGCGGGGGTCCTGAGATCCAGATGGAGAGTGACGCCTGGGTTCGGGACAACGGTCCGGTCGACCATGCACGCCCGGCTATGACCGGCGCTGGCCGCTTGCCGTGTCGCTACGTCATCCACGCCGTCGGCCCGATCTGGGGAGAAGGGGACGAGGAGGCCAAGCTGGATGCGGCCCTACGAAGCAGCCTGGATCTTGCCGCCGAGCATCAACTCGGGAGCTTGGCGCTGCCGGCCTTGTCCACCGGGATATTCGGATTCCCCAAGGCGCGCGCGGCGCGGGTGATCTTCCAGGCAGTCATGGATCACTTCGAATCCCAGCCGCAGTCGTCTCTTGGAGACGTCCGTATTGTTGTGTTCGATCGGCAAACGGTCGAAGCGTTCGAGGCTGAATGGGCCCGACGTTGGCCAGAGAGCGTCCTCTTGGAATGATCAGCTCGACAGCCAATCCGCGAATCAAACAAGTGCGGGCGCTGCAGGCAAAACGGCTCACCCGTCAGCGCGAGAGTGCCTTCGTCGTCGAGGGAGTGCGCTGGGCGAGGGAGGTTGTCGCAGCCGGCATGCCCGTCCAGCTCGTCTTGCACACGGACCACCTGGACGCGCGCGGGCGGGGGCTCGCCAACAGTATGGCTCGTCTGGGCGCCGAGGTGCGGGTCGTGTCGGATCAGGTGATGGCTGCATGCACGGATACCCAAAGCCCACCGGGGATCCTGATGGTCCTGCCCATCCCCGACACAGGCGTCCCCGAGCGCCTAACCCTGGCGCTGGTCATTGACGGCCTGGCTGACCCGGGGAATATGGGCACGCTTCTGCGAACGGCGTTGGCGGCGGGCGTGCAAGCGGCCTTCTGCACACCGGGGACGGTCGATCCGTATAATCCGAAAGTCCTGCGAGGCGCGATGGGGGCCCACCTGCACTTGCCGATCCTCCAACTTGAAGCCCAGGATGTCCCGGATAGAATGGGCGGTCTGAACATCTGGCTTGCCGAGGCCCACAGCGGTCGGCCATACACCACCATCGACTGGCGGCCCCCGGCGGCTCTGGTCGTCGGGGGCGAAGCCCATGGGCCGAGCGATCCAATCCGTCGGATCGCCTCCGGAAGCGTCCACATTCCGATCGCCGCGGGCGTCGAGTCGCTCAACGCCGCGATCGCTGCTGCCGTCATCCTCTTCGAAATCGCACGTCAAAGGGAGCCGCAATGAATATTCGCGCACTGACAGGGTTCCTCGATCCCGGATGGCCTCTTGAACCGCGATTAATCGCCTCCATGGCAAGCGGGCTGAAGGCCGCGCGTGACGCTCTGGGCGAGGCCGGATACATGGTCCAGACTCTCCGGCTGGCGACGCCACCCCCGGCCGAAATGACCAAGCGGGTCGCCCCGGCCGAGCGGGTCGATCTCGCCGGGCAGCTCGAAGCCGAGTGCTTCGTCCAGGGTCTGGACTACGCTGCTCTCGGTCCGGTGCTCCCCGACGAGCCGGATGGTTTCGAGGTGATCCCCGATATCCTGGGGGCCACTGAGAACATCTTCGCTTCCGCGCTGTTCGCTGACCCCGAAGGCGGCCTCAGCCTGCAGGCGGCAGCCGCGATCGGACAGGTCATCTACAAAGCCTCCACGATTTCCGATAACGGATTCGCTAACTTGCGCTTCGCCGCGTTGGCCAACGTCCCGCCGGGATCCCCCTTCTTCCCGGCCGCGTACCACCGTGTGGGCATGCCGGCGATGGCGGTTGCCACAGAAGCCGCCGAATTGGCCGTTGACGCGCTGCGCGATGTGCCCTCCCCGGCGACCGCGCGTCGCCGTCTGGTCAGCATGATCGAGGCTCACGCCGCCTCGATCACGCGAGTGATTCAACCGATCGCAACCGAGAACGAAGCCCGCTTCCTGGGGATCGATTTCTCCATGGCACCCTACCCCGAACACGTGCGATCGCTGGGGACGGCCCTGGAGGATTTCGGCGTTCCGGCCGTGGGGTTGGCCGGAACGGCGGCGGCGTTTGCCTACCTGGCTGACTGCCTCGACCAGGCACAGTTCCAGCGCACGGGATTCTGCGCGTTGTTCCTGCCTGTGCTCGAGGACGCCACGCTCGCCGCACGCGCGGGCGAAGAGTTGTCTATCAGCGATCTACTGTTGTGTTCAACACTTTGCGGCGCCGGCCTCGACACGCTTCCCCTTCCAGGCAACGTCACCCCCGAGGCTCTCGCGGCCGTATTGGTCGATGTCGGAGCGATCGCCCTGCGCCTCAACAAGCCGCTCACTGCCCGATTAATGCCGATCCCCGGCAAGGTCCCCGGCGATGAGGTGCACTTCGATTTCCCCTATTTCGCCGACAGCCGAGTTATGGCCCTGCCCGCTCAGCCTCTCGGGGGTCTATTGTCGGCGGCAGGAAACCTCGACATCAAGCCCCATCGGGCATAGTTGGATGTCGCTGCTCGACGATCTCAACCCACAACAGCGTCAGGCGGTTTCCGCTCCGCCCGGCCCGACTCTGGTTCTCGCCGGACCGGGGTCGGGAAAGACGCGAGTGCTGACGTACCGTGTGGTCTACCTGCTCAGCGAATTGTCCGTCCCCTCGGCCGAGATCATGGCCGTCACCTTCACCAACAAGGCGGCGCGCGAGATGGCCAAGCGCATCCAGGCACTGCTGGCCGACCCCCGCGCGGCGAGCAGCCCCCAATCACGACCGCTCAGCCTGGGCACTTTCCACGCTTTGTCGGCTCGGATGTTGCGCCGCGAGGCGGATCTGCTGCCATTCAGCCGCGATTTCGTCATCTACGACGAGAACGATCAGGGAGCTCTCGTGCGCCAGGCACTCAAAGATCTCAACCTGGATCTCAAGCAGTACACCCCAGGCCGGGTCCTGGGGGCGATCTCGACCGCAAAGAACGAGCTCATCGGTCCGAGCGAGTACACGGCCACAACCTACTACGCCGAAGTTGTCAAACGAGTGTACGAGGTGTATCAGAGACAACTGACATCCAACAACGCACTCGACTTCGACGACTTGCTCATGATGTCCGTGGCGCTGCTTCGGGATAATGACAACGTCCTCCGGCGATACCGCGATCGATACCGACACATCCTTGTCGACGAATTCCAGGATACCAACACCGCTCAGTACGTCCTGCTTCGGTTGCTGGCGGGGGATGGGGATCCTGACCTGTTTGTGGTTGGCGACGCCGATCAGTCGATCTATCGCTGGCGTGGCGCCGATTATCGCAATGTAGTCCGTTTCGAGGAGGACTACCCCTCATCTCAAAAGATCCTCCTCGAGCAAAACTACCGCTCGACGCAGACCATTCTCGACGCGGCCATGGCGGTCATCGATCGGCACCCGGCGCGCCAGGTCAAGCGCTTATTCACCGATCGCGGTCGTGGCGCTCATGTCGTCGTGCACGAAGCCTACGATGAGCAAGATGAAGCCGGATATGTCGTCGATACGATCGCCATGCTCACCATGAGAGGCGAGGCCGATCCAGGCGATTGCGCGGTCATGTATCGCACCAATGCCCAGTCACGCTCTCTTGAAGAAGCTTTCTTGAAGACAGGCTTGCCGTACCGCCTGGTAGGAGCACAACGGTTTTATGGTCGTCGCGAGGTCAAAGACCTGATCGCCTACCTGCGCCTGATCCACAACCCGCTCGATCAGGTCAGCCTGCTGCGCGTCTTGAATGTGCCCCCACGCGGGCTGGGCGCCAAGAGCGCCCAGACGCTGCTCGAAACTGCCGCGCGCACGGGCACCTCGCCGTATACGCTCATCCTCGACCTGGCGCGCAACGGTGCCTCACCTCTTGCAACTGCACTTGGAAGCCGCCCCTCCAGGGGTCTGAAAGCATTCGGAGAGGCACTGCAGTCTTGGTTGGATGATCGTGATCGCTTGCCCCTGCCGGCCTTGATCGACCGGGTCCTTGCCACGACGGATTACCGGTCATATATCGATGATGGGACGGATGAGGGCGCCGACCGATGGGCCAACGTTGTAGAGTTGCGCGGTGTCGCTCAAGAAATGGAAGAGCTGGACCTGACCAGCTTCCTTGAGCATGTTGCCCTCATCTCAGATCAGGATACGCTGACCGACTCGATGAACGTCCCGACGCTTCTCACCCTTCATGCTGCCAAGGGTCTCGAGTTCCCGGTCGTATTCATCATCGGTTTGGACGAGGGCGTGCTGCCTCATCAGCGTGCGCTGGAGGACTCCGAGGAACTGGCGGAAGAGAGGCGACTATTCTACGTAGGTCTGACCCGCGCCAAGGATCGCTTGTTCCTGGTCCGCACGTTTCGACGACGGGCAGCCGGCATTTCTTCCATGGGCGAACCGTCGCGGTTCCTGCTGGATATCCCGGCCGATCTTGTCGAGGGCGATCACGCCGGTATTCTTACGGCGGCGCAGGCCTCCTTCCAGCGGCAGACCCGCTGGGAGTCACCCGTCTCCACGCCTCCGACCACTCGCTACAGGGTGGGCATGCACATCCGCCACCCGGAATTTGGGGAAGGGATCGTCATGTCATCGCGACTCGACGGCGACGATGAGGAAGTCACGATCACCTTCGCCTCGCAGGGCCTGAAACGGCTGGCGGCCTCTCTCGCCAAACTCGATATTCTTGACGACGAGGAGTAGGCGTGAGCTCTTCTGCTGCCTGCGGGCGTAGTTTCATGGTCCGCACGACCCAAGCCGACTGCGGCCGCATTGTTCCTCTAATTCATCTCGAACAGAATTCGATCATAAGCACAAATAGGTTCGTGCGTCCAAGAACCGTGAACGGCCCCCTCCCCCCGCATCCTGATCCCCTCGGCTTCGCTCGGGATGAACTCCGCGAAGCGAAGTCGAAGGACGGGGGGTGAGGCTTTCCGGAGGGGAGAAGTCAGGGCGTGAGGTCGAAGACTGCCGCAAACCAAGGCGGAAGTGGGACCGCGAGAACATCCAACTTGATCGGAGACGGGTGTGCCAACATATTGAAGTATGAGGCCGTTCCATTGACGTCCATCCCGCGGAATCGATACATCCGCTTCGGAGAATCCCAATGAACGTATTCGTTACCGGCGGTGCGGGTTACATTGGATCGGTCGCCGCTCAGGCATTGCTCGAGGCCGGCCATCGGGTCACGGTGTACGACTCCCTGGCGTCGGGTCACCGCGCCGCGGTGCCGGAACGAGCCGATTTCATCCTTGCCGATTTGGCCGACCGTAAGGCTCTCGAGGCGGCCATCGGCGCCGGCGATTTTGAAGCGATCATGCATTTCGCTGCATTCATTGAGGCGGGCGAAAGCATGACCGATCCGGGGAAGTACTTTCACAACAATCTGGCTCTGTCGGTTGGTTTGATCGATGTCTGCGCCCAGGCCGGGATTCGGCGTTTCGTTTTCTCGTCGTCGGCCGCAGTCTACGCTTCAAGTGACGCGCCTCTATCGGAGGACTCGCCTCTGGGTCCGGCCAGCGTCTACGGCCAGACCAAGCTGATGATCGAGCAGGTCCTCGAATGGTACCGCCGCATCTACGGCATGCACTACGCCTGTCTGCGCTACTTCAACGCCGCCGGGGCAATGCCCGATCGTGGCGAGGATCACCAACCCGAGAGTCATCTGATTCCACTCGTGCTGCGCGTGGCGCTCGGTCAACGCGAAGCCATCAACATCTACGGGTCCGACTATCCAACACCCGATGGGACGTGTATTCGCGACTACATTCACATCGCCGACCTGGTCGAGGCCCATTTGCTGGCGCTCGACGGCCTGAGCGATCATGATCGGCTGATCTATAACCTGGGTAACGGAGAAGGCTATTCGGTACGACAGGTTGTCGAGGCGGCGCGACAGGTCACCGGCCATACCATCCCGGTCAGCCAGACCGCCCGCCGGCCTGGTGATGCCCCACGCCTGGTCGCCTCATCGGAACGAATCCGCAATGAGCTCGGCTGGCGGCCCAAGGCGCCTGATCTCTCGCAGATCATCGCCAGCGCCTGGGAGTGGCACCGTAAGAACCCTCATGGCTATGCCGCGTAGCAACTCGTAGCCTCACTCGACCTGAACGATCGGTTCCCAGGTTCCCATGCCGTCTTCGGCGTTCCGATCGATGGTCTACCCGCTCCCTGCCTGCACCCGAAGCGCGACGGAGGGTGTCCTTGTGCATTTCAAGGGCGCCGTCCTCGGCGGCCGGAGCGGTTCGCCTCTGACCGCATGCTATAATCCCGGCGCCCCTCGACCTGTCATCGTTAATTCTTCGGAGTGAACAATGTCCTATCGCTATGCCACCATTCCGGCTGATGGTGAGAAGATCACGCTTTCCGACGGCCGCCTGTCTGTTCCCGATCGCCCCATCCTGCCGTTCATCGAAGGCGATGGGACCGGCCCGGACATCTGGCGAGCGTCGGTGCGCGTATTCGACGCGGCCGTCGCCAAAGCATACGGCGGCAAGCGGAAAATCGAATGGATGCAGGTTTACGCCGGTCAGCTGGCACAGGATCGACTCGGCGAGTGGCTGCCGGAAGAGACGATCCAGGCCTTCGCCAAATTCCTGGTCGGCATCAAGGGACCGCTGACCACACCCATCGGCGGCGGGATCCGCTCGCTGAATGTCGCTTTGCGGAAGGCGCTCGACCTGTACGTGTGCCTGAGGCCGGTGCGCTACATCAGCGGCGTGCCGTCGCCGGTCAAGCACCCCGAAAACGTCGACATGGTGATCTTCCGGGAGAACACAGAGGATGTATACGCCGGTGTCGAGTTCGAGTTGGGTACACCTGCCAACCGTGCCTTCTTTGAATGGTTGAAGTCCAACGATCCCGACCAGTATGCCAAGGTGCGATTTCCGGCAACCTCTGGCGTCAGCCTCAAGCCGGTTTCACGAGAAGGCACGGAACGACTGGTGCGCGCCGCCATTCAATGGGCGCTTGACAACAAGCGGCGATCGGTCACCCTTATCCACAAAGGCAACATCATCAAGTTCACCGAGGGCGCTTTCCGCAACTGGGGATATGCCCTGGCTGAGCGGGAGTTCGGCGACAAGGTTTACACGTGGTCCGAGTGGGAAAGGACCAAGACCGCCAAAGGAGAGGAAGCCGCCAATGCCGAGCAGACTGCCGCTCTCGCAGCCGGCCGGCTGTTGGTCAAAGACGTCATAGCCGACATTGCCTTCCAGCAGACGATCACCCGCGCCCGTGAATTCGATGTCATCGCCACGATGAACCTCAATGGTGACTACCTGTCAGATGCAATAGCAGCTCAGGTTGGCGGTATCGGCATTGCCCCCGGAGCGAATCTGAATTTCGAAACTGGCACGGCCGTGTTCGAGGCGACCCATGGAACAGCTCCCAAATACGCCGACAAGGATGTTGTCAACCCCGGTTCCGTCGTCCTCAGCGGGGAGATGATGTTCCGCTACATGGGATGGAAAGAGGCGGCAGATCTTGTTGTGAGGGGCATGGAGGGGGCCATCGCCGCCCGAACCGTGACCTACGATTTCCACCGACTGATGGAAGGCGCCACGCTCCTCAAATGCTCTGAATTCGGCGAGGCCGTAATCCGGCATATGAGCTAGAACGGTGTTCAAGGGATTGCTGAAGGCTGATAGCTGTCAGCTGACAGCCATCGGCTTTCGCCGATATCAGCATCTGACACTACGTCGCGGCTATCCATGACTCGACTTTCTTCTCCAGCACATCCAGTGGGACGGCCCCTTCAAGCAACACAGCATCGTGGAAGCTGCGCAAGTCGAAGCGTTCGCCCAGCGCTTGTTCGGCGCGCGCCCGCAGCTCTCGGATCTTGAGCTCTCCCATCTTGTACGCCAGCGCCTGACCGGGCCATGCGATATAGCGATCGATCTCATTGCGGACGTTGAGCTCCGTAAGCGCCGTGTTCTCGGCCATAAACTCGATCGCTCGCCCCCGGGTCCAGCCAAAGGCGTGCATTCCGGTGTCGACAACAAGGCGACAGGCGCGCCACATCTCATACGTCAAACGTCCGTAGTCACTGTAGAGGTCAGTATAGAAACCGACCTCCAGCCCAAGCCGCTCGGCGTACAAACCCCACCCCTCGACGAATGCAGTGAAGCCTTCGAAACGGCGAAACTCGGGCAGGTCCGTCAGCTCCTGTTGCAGCGATATCTGCAAATGGTGACCGGGGACTGCCTCGTGCAGTGAGAGCGCTTCGAGCTCGTACAGCGGGCGGCTCTTCAGATCGTAGGTGTTGACGTAGTAGCAGCCGGGACGGCTTCCGTCGCCGGCCCCTTCCCAGTAGTAGGCCGTCGTGCTCCTGGGCGCCAGATAGTTCGGCACCGGTCTGATGCCGTACGGTTGACGCGGCAGGGTCCGGAAGAGTCGTGGCAGTTCGCCATCCATCCGCTTCAAGACATAGGCGACTTCCCTCATGAGTTGCTCCGGGGTATCGACGTAGAAGCGCGCATCGCTGCGCAGGAAGGCGCCGAATGCCGCCCGATCGCCCTCGAAGCCGACTTTGGTCCGGACGGCGTCCATCTCCTGCCGGATACGCTGCACCTCATTCAGACCAATTTGATAGACCTCTTCGGGGGTGACATCCAACGATACATTCATCCGCACTCGATGCGCGTAGAAGCGTCGTCCGTCGGGAAGGCTGGAGGCAGCGATCTCAGGCCGGGCGCCGGGAAGGTATTCGTCATTCACGAACCGCAGCAACTGCCGATAAGCCGGCACGAGAGACTTCGAGATGATGCGCTCGGCCTCCACTTGAAGTCGTTGGCGCGTCTCAGCGGACACAGACTCCGCAATATCCTTCATCGGTGCAAGGAACACGCTATCCGCCGGGTCGTCGACGATGAAGTCGGTTATCGACTCCTCAACCCCCTCGAGCGCGATCCGCGGTTGCGTCCATCCGCTGCGCAGCCCTTCACGCATGAGCTCGATCTGCCCCTCAGAGTAGGCAGCGAACCCGGCCAGCCGCGTGAGGTAATCCTCGTAGTCCTTCTCGGTGTCGAAGGAAATGAAGGTGGAGAGCTCGGCGAACAGTGTGTGATGGCCACCCAGGCGGGTCAATGACATCCGATAGGTCGGGAACTCGATCTCGGCCAGCGCATCTTGCTTCAGTCGCTTGAAGATGTCGAGATTCAGACGGTCTGCGGATGTCAGCCGCTCGCGATCCAGTGTGTCCAGACGATGGAGAAAACCCCGCAGTTCGGCTGCCTGGCGCGCGTACTCAGCCTCCCCGGGAGTGGGGAGCAGCGCGTTGAAGCGCTTGTCGCCGACAACCGTGGCGAAGAAAGGATCGTTCCGCAGATGCGCATCCCATTCTTCCTGAAAGATGGCATGCAGCAGGACGGTGGGATCGATGGATGGGGTCATTCGGTTGCCTCCGGAGGCGATGGGATCGGCGGAGTATGTTGTCGAGTCGATCTTACACGCGTCGGTCCAGTTCTGGATACGAGTCTCCGGCCCAGATGTCGAGAAACACACCCGGGTCGCGATGCTCGCGCGCGAGACGTGGCTGCTGCCGGTCGCCGGTCTGATGCCCGCAGGCGGTCTCACAGACTCAAGATCTCCGCCCGAATCCTGGTGGTTGACATCCGGGCGGAACCTGTATATATATGTAGACAGGTAGACATGTTCGCCGCGCCGACACTGGACAAATCCAGCCCGATCCCGCTCTACGTCCAGCTCGCCAGCCGGTTGGAGGCGCTCATTGCTGAGGGCGCCTACCCGGTGGGCACGCGCTTGCCCGGCGAAGAGACCCTTGCCCGGCAGTACACGCTCAACCGCAACACTGTCCGCCACGCCCTGTCCCTGTTGGCTCAGAACGGTCTGGTCCGCACCGAGCGCGGTGTCGGCAGTTTCGTCGAGCGCTCCCACCTTCTGGCCCCCATCCACTGTCTCGACCGCATCACCTCCTTCGTCGACGACTTCAGCCTGGCCGATGTTCAGGTCGAGGACGTATTGCTCGCTCGAGGCAAGGCCAAGGCCACGATCGACCTGGCCGAGATGCTGGGAGTGTCGCGAGGGGCCGACCTGGTGCGCATCGATCGCTTACGTCTGGCCGACGGCGTCCCCTACGTCTTCGAGCGCCAGTACTACGACCACGAACGCTTCGGACGACTGCTCGAAATCGACATCCACGGTTCGCTGTATCAGTTGTTGATCCGCGAGTTCGCCGCCGACCTGTATCACTCGGTCCAGACGCTGCGGGCCGTCCTCCCGCCGCGCGAGATCGCCAATAAATTGGAAGTCTCAACCGACGTTCCGTGCATGTTCCTGGAAAGTCTGACCTCGGACGCCGATGGAGGCTGCCTTGAAGTCCTCCAGGCTCACTATCGCGGAGATCGATATGCGTTCCGCGTCGAATCCGGCCAATATGCCGCAAACCCACGGAGGTCCAAATGACCATCGCCACTGCCAAAGAAATGTTGATCGAAGCCACCAAAGGCAAGTACGCTGTCGGAGCCTTCAACATCACCAGCCTGGTGCAATTGGAGGCCGTCCTCGACGCCGCCCTTGAGAAGAGGTCGCCCGTCATCATTCAGACCTCGGTCAAGCCGTCGAAGTTCTACAAGCCGGACGTGCTGGTGGCGATCTATCGCACGCTGGCTGAGTCGGCGCCGGTGCCGGTCGCCCTGCACCTCGATCACTGCACCGACGTCGACTACTGCAAGACCTGCGCCGACGCCGGCTACACCAACATCATGATCGACGCATCCAAGCAACCGTACGACGAGAACATCCGCCAGACGAAGGAGATCGCCGATTACTGCCACAGACTTAGCGGGGTCTCGGTCGAAGGTGAACTGGGTACAGTCTCGGGCGTCGAGGATCAGATCAAAGTCACCGAGGATGAGGCCCAGCTGGCCAATCCCGAGCAGGCGGTCGAGTTCGTCGAGCGCACGGGGGTTGACCTGTTCGCCCCGGCCATCGGGACAGCGCACGGTGTGTACAAGACCAAGGAGCCGAAGGTCCACTTCGACCGGTTGGCAGAGATCCACAAGCTGCTCAACGGCGGCGGCGTGCGTGTGCCGCTCGTCGTCCACGGCGGCACCGGACTGCCACCAGACTACGTCGAACGCCTGGTCACTGTCGGCGGGTCGAAGTTCAACGTCTCGACCGAGCTCAAGCACACGCTGATCGATGCGACTTTCGACTACATTGGCGGAAAGCGCGAGGAATATGACCCGGGAAAGATCGACTCTGCGGTGCGCGAGGAGACGCGCAAGGTGGTCATCCACTGGATGGAGATGCTCAAGAGCCCGGGGAAGGCATAAGCCGGGGGTTCCTCCGTTCCAGGCTCCGTCGCACAACCGACAGGGAATCCATTCTGCATGAACGCAGTCCCGAGCTCACCCCCTTACCCCCTCTCCGCCGAGCGTGAATCCTCACTCTTTCCGTGTCGGCAAGTGGGTTAGTTCCTTGGGGGAAGGGGGTGGGAGTACATACAACCGCAAACGACCAATCTTCTTATCGGTTTGCGAATCCATCGCCCTTTAGGAGACACCGTATGAAACCCATGCAAGAGTACTTCGTTCCCTGGCTCACAGGCCAGAAGATGTACGTCTCCTCGCACATCGAACTGGCCTGGCGTCAGCCCGAGCTTCACCGCATGATGTCCAATGAAAACCCCAACCAGCCATCGGAAAAGGTGCTGGAAGCGATCGACAAGTACGCCAGAATGGCCAATCGCTATCCCGACCAGGGGCTGGTCGTTCGCAGCAAGATCGCTGAGATCAATGGGGTCGCCGGCCCAGAAAACGTCATGCTCGGCAACGGCTCGAGCGAAATCTACGACATGATCTGGCGTAGCCTGGTCGCGCCGGGAGAAGAAGTGATCCAGCACACTCCGTGCTTCGGGATCTACAAGCTCCGCTGCGCCGCCGTCGGCGGCAAGCTCGTGTCGGTCCCGATGATCTACGAGGACAAACAACTCAAGTTCGACCCCCAGGGGATTTTGAAGGCGATCACCCCGAACACCAAGGTCGTCGTGATCGCCAACCCCAACAACCCAACCGGCAATTTCATGGATCCTCAGGCCTTCGTTCAGATTGCAGAGACGGGCATTCCACTCGTCGTGGATGAAGCTTACGTCGAGTTCGCCGCATTGGAACGCTCACACGTCGGATTGACAAAGAGGTTCAAGAACGTCATTGTCACTCGCACCCTGTCCAAGGCTTACGGGCTGGCCGGGTTGCGCTTCGGC
>CAZGRL010000035.1:0-34901 GCA_964528155.1 uncultured Anaerolineaceae bacterium | reverse complement strand
GCAGTTGGAAAAGGACCCCGTAAAGGGCACCTCGCTGGCTGCCTACCCTACTACGCCCCCCTCCGGGCTGCAATAGGGCTCGTCCGGGAGGATCCCTCCCTCCGGGAAGGTGACATCCTCATCATCACGGATGGTGCGTTCGGTGCCCCGCCAGCCGAGTTCGTTGAGAGCCTGGCCGAGGCCCGAGACGATCCAGGGCTGAAGCTCGTGGCCGTCGTGATCAAAGGGCATCCGGGGCAGGCCGGATTCGCCGACAAGGTGGTCCTGGTCTCCGACCTGTTCCAGGACCGCGAGCGCCTCGCCGAGGCAATCGGGGCACTTGTGTAAGCAGTTCCTGGGAAGGAAGACAGGGGATCACATATCAACTCCGAAGTGGGCCAAGCACCGCAACACATCGTGAGCTTGTGGTATGCTATGCCACCGGCAAAGATCTCCGCGGTGGCAATATCCGCAAGAGGAGCGGAGGATACATGGAGCGCCACATTAAGGTGATCGTCGAGAGACATCCTGACGGCTACGTTGCCTACCCACTCGGTCTCAAGGGAGTAGTCGTGGGTGAAGGTGACACATACGAAGAAGCCCTGGCCGACGTCAAGTCAGCGATCCAATTCCACGTTGGGTCCTTCGGCGAAGATGTCCTCGAGGGCCACGATCAGGTTCTCGAGGCGTTTGTCGCGGAGGCCGGGATCGCCATTTAGTGGCCAAATTCCCTGTTGATGCGCCGATTCGTGAGATGATCCGAGCCTTTGAGCGGCTCGGATTTGTTGTCGTGAGGGAAGGAAATCAAACCTCGATGAGCCGCGAGAACGCCGACGGATCTCGCACTTCCCTCGCCATGCCCGATCACCGAACCCTCAAAGGATCAACCCTTCGATCCATCCTCACTCAAACAGCCATCTCTCGCGAGGAATTCTTCCAAGAATACCGGAGGTGATTGCCGATATGGCTCCATCTGGATTCGGCTGCCACGCTCTCAACACCTCCTCGCGCTCCGAGAGCATCCCGCTGCGCGTCCCCAAGCCGCGGGAGGCGAACTAATCCCTCAGCCTGTTGGAGCCCCGCCGGCGGGCCGAGAAGGCGCTGCTGGTGGTAGTCCAAGCAGCCCTATGTCCGGGGGGTCAGCACACGCAAGGTCGACGACCAGGTGCGGGCGCTGGGGCGGACCGGCATCGACAAGCCTGCCCAGGACGCAGTCCAGAGAGCAACGCCTCCCTGATCTGCAGCGAGTTCGACGAGTTCGTCGAGGCCTTCGGCAACCGGCCCCTTGCAGCGGGGCTTCCCGCATCTGTGTTTGGACGCCCTATACCTTAGAGCGCGCCAGGACCACCGCATTGTCATCCAGGCACTCGCCGTCGCCGTCGCCGTTAAGGGACACCGGCGACCGGGTGATCCTGGGCCTTGCGCTGGGCCAGAGCGAGGAATACGCCTCCCCTGGACTGTCCGTCCAGGACAGGCTGGCTGGATATCCTGCGGGGGCTGGTGCGCCGCGCGGGCTCACTCGCGCGCAGTTAGTTATCAGCGACGCCCAGGAGGGGCTCAAGGCAGCCATCGATCAGGTACTGGCTGGCGACAGCTGGCAGCGCTGCCGGATGCACTTCATGCGCAACGTCCTGGCGCATATTCCGAAAGGGAGCAAGGCGATGGTCGCCGCCGCCTTGCGCACGATCTTCGCCCAGCCCGACCGGGCGCCCGCTGGACAGCAGCTTCGCGAAGCGGCTCAGGCCATGCGCGGCCGTTAGCCTGAGGCGGCCGAGGTTGTCGCCGCGGCGGAGGAAGACGTGCTGGCCTACATGGCATTTACGCAGGAGGACTGGACGCACATCTACTCCACCAATCCGCTGGAGCGACTGAACCAAGAAGTCAAGCGCCGCACGTACGTCGTGGGCGTCTTTCCCCACGAGGCCTCGGTGATTCGCCTGGTTGGGAGTGTATTGCTTGAGATCAGGGACGAACGGCAAGTCGGCCGCCGGTACTTCAGCCTGGAGTCGATGCGCAGGCCGACCGAGCCAGAGCCGCTGCTCGTAGCCGAGCCTCAACCGTTGACCCTGGCTCCTGTCAGGTGAAGGGAGCACCGCGAAGAAGATGCAACCGAGGATGCACATTGGAATCCACACCATTGACTGAGACACAACCTGGGGTTGCTGAATCTGCGGATCTCATGCGACGTACCTGGCTCGAATTGGCAGGGTAGGGTTTCGGAGCACACAGATGACCAGGCAATGGAAAACGACGGGGGCCGGTCAAGCCTGCCTGGCAGTCAAGGCTCCGGGCGGGCGTCGCGCTCAGATCAAACCTCCGGACTGGGCTTGACGGCTCAGGACGTCCTTGGCAAGATTCGAAGTCTCTTCTGTCCCTGCGCTTGGTCCTGTATCATCGACCAGGCTGAACTACCGGCAAAGTTGGCTCATGATGCTGGAGCAACCATGGTTCCGGCAGCTTCCTTGGACGCGGAATCTCATTGCCTGCTCGCTGCATTCCGGCGGCAGGACGACGCCGAGGGAGGTCTCGAATGAAGCAGCGACCTTTCACAAGCAGCATGATTGCACTCTCGATAGGTGTCAACCTATTGCTTGCAGGTTGTACACCCCGCCGTGGGGAAATGACACCAACGTCAAGCATGGAGCAAATCCAGACCCGGGCAGTTGCCAGCTTTGCCGCCGATCTCACATCTACCGCGCTCGCCATGCCGACGAGCACGCCCACTTCCACGGAGACGCCTGCGCCGACAGCTACAAGCACACCGGTGGTCACAAATGTGCCAGCTGCGGCCGCGACGAGCACCGGCGCCATCCCCACTCGCTCCTGCTATGGCTTGAGCTTCGTGTCTGATGTGAGCGTCCCGGACAATTCCAGCATGACCCCGGGCCAGAAGTTCACCAAGACATGGCGTGTTCGCAACAGCGGCTCGTGTGCGTGGGAGGAGGGTTTCAAATTCAAGCTCACAGGTGGTGAGGCAATGGGTGGCTCCTCGGTCGCGCTCGAGAACGCCGTCCAGCCTGGCAAGGAGGAAGACCTATCTGTCGCCTTGACAGCCCCTACTGCAGCCGGCGCCTACCGGGGCAATTGGCGGATGACCACTGCCAGCGGAACCTACTTCGGCGATGAGGTCTACGTGCTTATCGTCGTCAGCGGTTCGACCGCAACTGCGACGTTGAAGGCCTCGGCGACCCCGACCTTGACCTCGGCTCCCACGGAAACGCCTGCGCCGACCGAAACGCCCACGGAGACCGAGGTGCCCTAGGCCATGAAATGCCCGATCATCAGGGGGAGACAGGGCAGGCGCGGTGTTGCTGCTTCGCTGACACCGGGCCTCCGGATCCAGCTCAAGAAGCCCTTGCACATCGAGCCTGGTCCCAATCGGAGTGTTCGGGTTGATTTATTAGAGCATGTGCTCGATCTCGGCACATGTCGATGAAGGCCTGGCCCTCTCGGGATCCGCTGTGTGAGCGAGCGTATCAAGAGAAGTGATAATGTCCCATAGCATCGTGTAGATTCGGGTTGCGAGAAAAGCCATCGTGTGCTTCCTTGAGTGATCGCCAAATCACAAGAGGAGGACACGATGGCCGATCCAACCATGACATTGGTGGAGTACCTTCGCAAGATGGGAGTGGATCTGGACGGCGACTTTCTGAGCCAAGGAACACAGCTCCTGGCTCAGCTGGCCATTGAGTTTGAGGCGGAGGAGAGGGTTAGCGCCAGCCGGTATCCGCGGAGCCCGTCCCACTGGACCTACCGCAACGGGCATCGGGAGCGGCTGTGGGAGACCGGGCCGGGCGAGATCCCGCTGCTCACTTGGCTGGCTCATAGAGGCAGAACGTGGCCCGACCTCACATCGCGCGCCGGGTCAGATGTCCGAAAGCACAACCCGACCTGGGGCTGAGCGCGACTAGCGGTCTCTTGATCTCTGCCACGCCCCAAGATAATTGAAGCCGGAGGACTCCGACGCGCTGACTCAGAAGGTCTCATGACCGACGGCCATTTGCAGAACCGCGCCCAGAGAGGGGCGCGGTTCTGATTCCATTCCTCAGATCAGGAGTCTACAAACATGGATGTCTACACACAGGTCTACGAGCGGCTAGACGCGCTCCCGAAGGAAGAGCGCCTGGCGCTGCTCATGGAGATCATGCCGCCGCAGGAACTCTTCGCCCGCACCGATGGCATGCGTTGCTTGGTCCGCGCCTTCGGCCTGGGAATCTTCGAGACGTCCGCTCTCCTTTCGGAGGCGGGCATTCCGGAAGATGACCCGCGCTGCGAGGTCTTCCGGGAACTGAAAGGCGGACTCATCGACAGGAGCATCCCCAATGCACTACGCGCCCTTGCCTCCCGCGAGGCGACCGTCTGCCGGCGGGCAGGCGCGGTCCAGGTGTGGGAAGGCGGCAGGCGCGGCTGGTGGGTTCCGCTGGCCGCCTCCTCGAAGTTCGAGGAGGCTGTGCTGCGGTTGATCAAGGAGTTCATCGAAACCCGCGACCGGCTGCTGCTCCGAGACTACGAAGCCATCCAGAGCGGCGCCCGCGAGAGATGGCGCCAGGCGTCGCAAGCTGCTTATGAGAACATGCTCCACCTGGCGAGAGCCAACGCACTCAGCCAGGCCGAGTTCATGGCGCGCAGCATGGGAACGTTCGAAGCGCGGTTCCCCTCCGAGGACGACGTCGTCAAGAAGATCCGGATGGAGCTGGTGCCCCTGGAGCGGCCTCTGCCAGAGAGGATCGAACGCATCCTCGAGGACGTGCGAGCTGCCGAACGACGGAAGCAGGAGGCGGAAGCCGAGAGGTCCATGGAGCAGAAGCGCCTCCTCGAATTGGAGCAGCACTTCAAGGAGGAGCAGCTGCGTCAACTGGAGGAAGAACGCCGCGCCCGGGAGCGCATCCTTCGGGAGGCCATCGATCCCCAGGTGAGACAGGCCCAGGAGATCGTGGCCCAGGTCCAGGCCTCCCTGGTGAGAGTGGCGAGGGAGATTACCACCGCCATCGCCGGCGGCGCTGCGGTTTCTCCCGCAACTCGGCGGTCATGGGCCCAGCGCCTCGAGGCGCTGGCCGCCCTGGCGCCAGGCAATGTGTCCCTCGAGCAGGCCCTCAACGGCCTGAGGCGTCTTTCCAAGACGGATGCGGCGGCTGCACGGACGGACTTCGCCTCTGTCGATCGCAACGTTCAGGCCGCACTTCGGAACCTGGAGCGCAGAGCCTCCATTGAGATGCGTGCCGACCTGATCTGGCAGCTCATGAAAGAGGGCCGCGCCGAGGAAGCGCTTCGCCGGGTGGCCGGCCTGCGGGAGAGGCTATCGGACCATCTGAGCGAGGTGGAAGCGCTCTGGGAGATGGTGATGCAGGTCGGCGCACAGAATCAGATCCTCCAGACGGCCGACCTCGAGCTTCAGCCACAGGCCTGAAGGCATGAGTGCACAGTTTCCGCCCGACGAGGGGAGTCCGATGGCTGAAGTTGAGTTGGTCTCGTCGGGGTATGCATGGCGGTGCCCGGACTGCATGCGCACGGAGTACGAGAATGCCGTTCCGGCCGCCGGCACGGTGCGGTGTTCGCGATGTGGAGGGTCATTCGCTGTGACAAGGGTTTCCCACAGGGTCGAACCCGGGCTTCTTGCTAGTGAGCATCCGGTCTTCGAGGCCCAGACTCCAGGCGCGCAGCCTTCCACCGATAAACCCCTGGGTGGCGCTCCGCGCCCCGCGCTGCCCCCTTCCCTATGAGGTATGCAGGGTTATGCTCATCACGCTGCGATTGCCTCGCTCTTCGGCCCTGAAGCTCAACCTGCCGATCGCCGGCACGGAGCAACACGATGTGATAGTGACGCTGACGGCGGTGGAGCTGGCCGGGAGGCTGAGCTTGGCGACCGGGAAGGCAATCGGCCCTGAGGCGGTCGTCCACTATTGCCTGGCGTGGCGGGCCGCCGCCAAGGCCCTGCAGCGCCTGATCGCGGATCATGGTAGGCCAGGCCTGGCGGCAATGCTGCGGAGGCCCTGCAACGAGCGCGCGTTGTGGACGCCCAGCGGGACCGCCGCCATGCTCAAGTGGCTACGGTGCGTGCTGGAGTCTCACTTCCTTTCCCAGGCCGGAAGCCAAGGCTCCCGGCCAGAGGGCCCGTCATCTGGTCAGCCGACGGACACAGACCTGGCGGCTATCTGCAAGGCGGTTTTCCCCCAGGCCTATGTGTTGTGGCTTGCCAGCGAAGTATCTCCACGAGTCGGCAATGCCACCTCCGTTGCTGACGAATGTCTGGCCCTACCCGCCGAGGAACGGCGGTTGCTCTGACCCAATGGATGTGAGCCGCGCGCCCTTCGTCGGACACGCGGCTCACATCTTATCTTTCATAGAAGGGATGCCGCCTCGTTTGGTTGCTCAGGGCGCTTTTTCGTTTAACCGGCGGTTTGCGCGCCTCCTGCGGACGAGAGCCACTGGCAGACCGCTCCAGCTCGATGTATCGAACCCAGGTGCCATCGGCGGCCAATGGTCGCTCCGCCTGCAATTTGCCCAGCGTGGCCTCCCAGGCCCGCTGGCGAATCGTGGCAAGCTTCGCGCTAGGCGATCAGGACAATCCTGTCGTCACCGGCCTGCGGCGAGGGAATCTGACACCGCATAGAAGACAGCGCACCCACGCTGGGCACTGACGGGATCACTCTCCTGCAGGACATATCTACGACATAGTGATATCGCACCCTTGCACACTGCCGTCACGGTGGCCTCTTCCACTCGAGCACATCTTCGTCGGGGTGAAGTCTAATGGCCCGCGCTATGTCAGCAATCGCCCGCGCAAGGTCACCTTCTTGGCGGTAGGCCTCGCTGCGGGCTCTCAAAGCAAAGGCACTGTTGGGGTCAAGTTCAATGGCGTGCGTAAGATCGGCCAACGCGCGGGCAGAGTCACCGCTCAGCCCATACACGTAGCCACGCATTTCCCAAGGGAACGCGCTCATAGGGTCAAGCTCAATGGCGTGCGTCAGATCAGCGATGGCCTGCTCCGCCCCATTGACAAGAATGTACCTGTCCCCTCGCATTCTCAAGTTGTGCAGGACATACGAATCCGCTCGCATTCTCCAGCTGTGGGAGTTTTCCGGATCAAGATCAATCGCTTGTGTCAGATCGACAATTGCCTCACCATAGTCACGCCTGTCCATGTGTGCGAGACCTCTGCCCCACCATGCTTCTGCCGGACTGGGACAGAGTTCGAGGGCTCGCTGTAGTCGCCGACGGCTTGGTCAGCATCGGTCTTGAGCCTGTGGGCGTGGCCGCGGACCAGCCACGCGTTCGCGTCATTGGGGATGAGCTCAATGGCGTGTGTGAGGTCGGCGATGGCCTGGTCGAAATCTCCTTTGAGGTAGTATGCGAAGCCGCGACCTTGCCAGGCGGTCGCCACATTCCCGCCGAGCTCAATCGCACGCGTATAATCGGCGATGGCCAGATCAGCTTGTTTCCCGCGCCGGTGCGCGTCACCACGGCTGATCCAGGAGGCCGCTGTCTGCGGCGCCAATTCAATCGCGTGCGTTAGATCTGCCACGCCTTGGTCGAAATCCCCTTTTCGTGTGTACGCTTCCCCGCGAAGAGCCCAGGCTAGGTCATCGCCGGGTGTTAACTCAATGGCGCGCGTGAGGTCGGCTATGGCCTGCTGGGTGTCCCCTTTCCGGCCGTACGCGTCACCACGCGAGCGCCAAGCCGAGCAGTTGCACGGATCAAGGTCGACGGCGCGCGTCAAGTCAGCAATAGCCCCGTCATACTCCTCCTTAAGGATGTGCACTTCGCCTCGAAGTCTCCACATATGGCTGTTGCCCGGTTTCAACTCTATCGCACGCGTCAGGTCGGCGACAGCATTGTCATAATCCCCCCTCAGCCAATGGGCGATTCCAAGGCTCTCCCACCAGGGCGCTCGATCCTCCTCAAGCTCAGCGGCATGTGCCACATCAGAAACTGCCTTGTCATGATCTCCTGCTCCCATATACGCTCGGCCTCGGCCTAGCCAAGCGGACGCGTTGTAGGGCCTGAGGTCGAGAGCGTGGGTGTAGTCGGCGATCGCTTCTTGGTATTCCCCCTTCAGCCTGTGTGCCTCGGCGCGGCCAAACCACGCTCGCACATCGCCGGCATCGAGCTCTAAGGCTTGTGTGTAATCGGCAATCGCCCCGTCGTAATCGCCCTTGACTTCAAGCGCCAATCCTCGGCCATACCACGACTGCGCAGCCAAAGGATCAAGTTCCACGGCGCGTGAGTAGTCGCCGATGGCACCCTCGAGATCCTGCTGTCGGAGGCGAGCCTCACCACGATCTCGCCCCAATCGCTCTGAAGCTGCTTCCCTGGCTCTGTCTCGAAGCGCACCGTCGCCCGGCTGGGCCGCAAAGCACGCTTGGGCTGGACATACAGGCGCAGCATGGTGCTCCGCCCGTGTACCCCTCAACCTGGATTTCGCGCAGGTCACCATCGTATTCCAGACGCCCTCCGACAGTAGCCGGTCGACGGTGACCTTGAAGGGGTCCAGCTTGCTCGCCCGACGTCGACGCACCACCGATGGGGCTCAGCCTCGTTTGAGAGCCCGGCTGACAGTCTTCGGATGGACGCCCAAGTCAGCAGCAATGTCCTTGATGTACACCTCGCGTCTCTGCAAGGCCTTGATCACAGCGAAATCCTCCTTCCTCAGCATCGGTACCTCCCATCAGGTAAGCCTCAGGAAGGTACATCGAAGCCGATGATCAGGGGACGTCCTAAACCGATGATTTAGAGACTTCTACCACCGTTGGTGACAACATGCAGGGGGATTTCACCCGCCCGGGTCTTCCATATGCGCTCTTGATGCCCATTGCGAGGACACATGCGATCCGGCCTCCGCTCGTAGCCGCCGGCACCGATCCGCTGTTCGGCTTGCAGCTTGATGGCAAGCTGAGCTAGCCTGCCCCGGACAGAATGGCCAGGGTTGGATTGGTCATCACTGTGCTCCTTTCTTGACATCCGACTGACGAAGGAAGCATACAATGGCCTCTTCTGCAGGAGCGTATTTACACTGCGCCTCGAGACGGTATCGACGGCAGTCTCCTCCCACGGGGTCGCAGGCGGCTCCATCAGCTCGACGGCTCGTCATACGGTTTGCGTCTCGGCGGTACAAGATCAGCAGGCTCGAGTCTCGCAAACCGCGGATGGCTCCGAATGGGTTGAGGTCCGATCAGAGAACGGCCAAGACGGGAGAGAACCTCACGACCGAAGAGCGAGTAGTTGACCTTTGCAATATACTCTGCAGACGTGAAGGATGGCCATCCAGCACGTACCGTAGGTGACGATTGTGGCTTGCGGGACGCAAAGCTCCTGGCTACTGTGTCTTGAGGCATAGTGTACGTGCCTTGAAGACCCATGATCCCGCGAGAGGGAGAGGGCGCTCCATGGGAAGGATCCACGATCTACGCAGTTACATCGAGGTCCTTGAGGAGGCGGGGCAGCTCAATCGAGTCCGAAGGACCGTTCAGCTGAAACACGAACTGGCGAATGTCGGTGCTACCGCCGAGCGCAAAGGCGCCGGAGCACTCCTATTTGAGCGGCCCGGAGCATCCACCTGGCCGGTCTTCACGGGCGCGGTGTCCAACCCGAGACTTGCAGCACTGGCTCTCGGCTGCCAGGTGTCAGAGATAATAGGCGTGATGGAGCATGCGCTGGATCCCGCAAACGCCGTGCCGCCCTTGCGCGACGCCAAGGCAAACTGGAAGGACAACGTCGTGATCGGACAGACGGTCGACCTGCGCAAGTTACCGATTCCGATCCACGGCAGCCGGGACGGGGGACCCTTCATCACCGGAGGGGTTACCGTGTCCAAGGACCCAATCACCGGCAGGGGCAACCTCTCGTACAACCGGATGCAGGTCTTCGGGCCGCGCACCCTTGGATTCAATGTCAATCAATGGCGGCATCTCATGGAATTCTACCGATTCCAGGAAGAGAGAGGGGAGCCCCTTGAAATCGCCATCGCGATCGGTCTAGACCCAGCCATCATGATTGCTGCAGGCGCAAGATATGATGACGACGAACTCTTCATCGCCGGCGCCATCCGGGGTGAAGGCATACCAGTCAATCAAGGGGAGACAGTCAGAGTCGACATCCCCTCAGAAGCGGAGATTGTGATCGAGGGCCATCTGCCACCCTCGGTGCGCAGGGGCGAGGGTCCTCTCGCCGAGTTCCATGGTTACTATGGTGAAATCTGGGAAAGCCCTGTCCTTGAAGTCACTGCCATATGCCATCGAAATGACCCGATATTCCAGACGATCATTCCCGGTTGGGCCGAACACATTTATCTGGGAAATGTCTTGCCCCGAGAGCCTCTCTTGTATAGGTTTGTCCGGCATGTGAGTCGGAACGTGACCGGCTTGCACATTCCACCCTATGCCAATGGCTTCTCCGTTGTCGTCCAACTCAGGAAGAAGAATCCAGGTGAGCCCAAGAACGTTGCTCTGGCGGCATTCACTTCACACGTGAACATCAAGATGGCCATCATCGTCGATCCGGATGTGGATATCCACGATCCTGCAGATGTGCTTTGGGCTATCACCAATCGAGTCGATTGGAGCCGTGACGTGTTCTTTGTTCCGGGATCCCAAGGTCACGAGATGGATCCCACCGCAGACACTCGAGGCGTGCATACCAAGATAGGCATTGATGCGACCTACAAACCGGAGCGGCGGGATTACGGAGAGAGGGTGCGCTATCCGCAGGTTGATCTCTCGCAATACCTGGGGCAAGATTGAACGCGAGATTTGGGGGATCCCTGTCACATCTTCCCAGTCTTGAGTGACATGGACGAAGCTTGGAGGTACCGCGTGCGGATGCATGGAAAGGCGGCGCAGATCTCATCGAACTCATTCTTCAACCCGGGCACGGCCAGCGAGAAGCGAGCTGTAGCGCGGCTGAGCTACACTATGAGACGAAACCCGTTCAGTGTCCACCAACTTGCGGGATCGCTCAGGAGAGAGCATATGCTAGCAGGCTCCGAAGGATACACCGATGACAAATGAGGAAAACGCGATTGGTGCTAGGATGCGAGAACGACGTCTGGCGCTTGGATACAGCCTGCGAGATTTGGCTGCAAGAACGAACCTGACTGCATCGTTTCTGAGCCAGGTGGAGCGCGGAGAGGCGAATACATCAATTGACTCGCTTCGACGGATTTCCGAAGCACTGGAAGTGAGCGTCCTGCATTTCCTGCGAGAGTACCACGAGCACGACCCGGTGGTTAGGGCCAGGGAGCGGGCCAAATTGAGCCTGCCCAACTCAAACCTCACGTATGAGCTGCTTACATCCGATCTTTCTCACCAACTCCAGGTCTTCATCGGGAAGGTTCACGGGAGATCCGAGAACTTCGCCCGACGCTTGCGAAAGCCGACAGAGGAGCTGATCTTTGTGCTGACGGGCGTCCTGACAGTTGGCTTGGACGCCGGGGTCTACACGCTTCATGCGGGAGACAGCATATGTTTTGAAGGGCATCAGCTGAAGTCGTTGTCGACCCAAGAAGTCTCCGAAGAGACCAGCTGGATTTCTGTGATCACTCCCCCGGCCTTTTGACCGCCAGGCCCTGGGTGCGACTTGTGAAGGTCGCATCCGACGAGAACGCGAAGTTCGAGCTTGCAACATGTGGTCGACCCTTCATCGGGCCTGAAGGGACCGCCGTCCTGATATGGCAATCGGGAGGAGAGACCGGCCACCATGAGACGGGACTTGACCGGTGAGCAAGTAGGAGACGCCGAGGGGACATATGAGGAGGCCCGTATGTCAGGGTTCCTGATCCTGCCAGGGTGGTTGATTGAGGATGCTCGAAAAACACCCAGGAGGGAATGGGGCGTCCGGGTCGAGGGAGATTGCATTTCCGAAGTTGCCCCCAACGACGATCTCCGAGCGCGTTTTCCCGACGCGGAGATTTGGGAAGCGGCCGATCAGGTCCTTTCCCCTGGGTTTGTCAACGCCCACTCCCACCTCTACGGTGTGCTGTCTCACGGCATTCCCCTGACATCCCCTCCTTCGGATTTCTGGTCCTTTCTTAGGAATTTCTGGTGGCCAGATGTAGAAGACCGAATCGACCACGACATGATCCGCTCCGCCTCTGATCTGCGCTGCGCAGACATGCTGGCCAGTGGGGTGACAACTTTCTACGATTGCACCGAGGCACCAAGAGCCCTACCCGGCGTTCTCGAAGTGCAGGCAGATGTGGTTCGGAAACACGGAATCCGAGCTGTCCTGTCCTTCGAAGCGACGGAACGAGTCAGCAAAGAGAACGGCCAGCTAGGGTTGCGGGAGAACGCGGACTTCATCCGTGCGTGCGAACGCAACCCCGGCCTGGTATCCGGCTTGATGTGCTTCCACACCACGTTCACCTGCTCAGCCGACTTCATAAAGCAGGCAGTGGAGCTGGCCCTCGACCTCGGAGTGCCCGTCCATTTCCACTGTGCCGAGGGCACCTACGAGCCCCGATACACCATGAGCCATTTCGCGAAGCGGACCCTGCACTACTATGACAGCCTGGGTGTAACGGGCCCTCATCTTATCGCCTCCCAGTGCGTCCAAATAGACGAGAGCGAGATCGCCCTCATCGCCGACAAAGGGATTCGAGTAACCCATATGCCACTATCCAACTGCGAGGTGGGCGGCGGCATTGCACCAATCCCCCAACTCTCGGATGCCGGCGTCACAATCGGGCTTGGCAGTGATGGCTACATCGACGACTTCTTCGAGGTCATGCGAGGCGCATTCCTCATTCACAAGGCGCATCACACGGACCCTCAAGTCATGCCGGCCGACCTTGTCTGGTATCTCGCCACGGAAGGGGGCGCCCACGCGCTTGGCTTGGAGAAGATCGGCCGTGTGGAGCCTGGCTGGAAAGCCGATCTCGTCCTCATCGACGCCGACCTGCCGACGCCCCTGACGAATCAGAACCTATACGAGCAAGTCATGCTCAACTGCAGCAGTAGCAACGTCAAGGCCGTATTCGTCGATGGGCAGCCTCGGGTACGGGATGGCGAAGTGCTTGATTGCGACCGGGCTGCACTTCGTGCGCGTACGCGCCAGGCGTCACGCAAGCTATGGATGAGGGAGAGCACATCCGGAATCAAAGGGGACTGGAGCGAAGACGAGGATGACTGAAGCCAGCACGCTCTCAAGGAGAGGAGAATCATGAGGACCGCCGGTTTGCGAGGACGCGATTTCTTGGCAGAGACGGATTGGACGCGTGACGAGGTCGAGACGATCCTGGATGTAGCGCTTGAACTGAAGCGTGACCGCGCCATGGGCCGTTTTCACGATCAACTGCTTCGCAGTAAGACCCTCTTCATGATCTTCTACAACCAGTCACTGCGGACGCGCAATTCCTTCGAAGCTGCCATGACCCAGTTGGGAGGCCATGCCCACTATTTGGACCCCTCCAAGATCTATACTCCGGCCATGGAAGGCAAGGAAGTGGCCTACACTACGGAACGTATCTCCGACGTGGCGCGCGTTCTCGCCCGCATGGGGGATGCTATTGCCATTCGGTGTTACGGCGATCCCGTCGAGTGGGAATATGGAGGGGCGCACGCCATGCTGCAGGAGTTTGCGCGATGGTCGGAAATCCCAGTGCTAAACATGGAAGATGACATCTACCATCCTTTTCAGGGCTTGGCCGATGTGTTGACGGTGAAGGAGAGGTTCGGAGGATTCTCCGGCGTGAAGTTTGTCATGTCTTGGGCCTATTCCCCCAGCGTGCACAAACCCAGGGCAGTCCCCCAGTCAGCCATCCTGTACGCCAGTATGTTGGGGATGGACGTCACGCTGGCACACCCGCCAGGCATGGAGCTAGACCCAGACATCCTATCTCAGTGCCAGGCCTACGCTGACGCCGCCGGGGGATCCTTTCGAGTGAGCAACGACTTCGAGGCCTCCATGGAAGGGGCGAACGTGGTCTATCCCAAGGCCTGGACTGCCACACCGATGTTCAAGCCGCCGGTGGGCGAGTCAAACGCCGCAAGAGCACAGGAGACCTTTGACCAGTACAAGGGTTGGATGTGCACGGAAGACACCATGGCCCTGGCCGACGCCAACGCCATCTATATGCATTGCCTGCCGGCGGACCGGGGGTACGAAGTAAGCGACGCTGTGATGGACAAGACAAGTGGACCGGGCTGGACGTCGGCTGTTTTCGACCAAGCCGAAAACCGTCTCCACGTTGAGAAGGCCGTTATGAGCCTGCTCATGGGCTGACGGCCGGATCCTCTTGGGCAGCGCCTTGCCGCACCAACAAGATGAAGCAATGTCAGCACATGTTCGGTTTCAGTCGACATCGGGGGAGGGCCCCACATCAGTCCGCGACCATTCGGCCGGTCCAGTCCCAATTCTTAACCCCCGGCTATCGCGGCAACTGAAGTCACGCTGATGCTTCGGCAGCATGCGCCGCGATGTAGTGTGGTCTCGTCGGCTTTCTGGCCCAAGAATAGAGCCTAACCTTCGTGTTGAGAACATCGGACACCGAAGCTGAGAACCTCAACCACTCGTACCAGCATTTCCCAGCCGAGACCAGCCGAGACCCCGTCGCAGCCGTGGTCGAGATGCATTCGAACCCAGGGATGCCGTCTTGCGCAACTCGAGATCCTAAGGCATACGGACGGATGAAGGCATTGGCCGTGGAGTGATCAGCTTGCCTGCCAACGGACGCCGATGTTGACTACCATTAGAGTCGTGAAGATTGCGACTTTTGGTTCGTTGTATGCGGTGCTCACGATTGCCATCGCGCCGATCAGTTACGGCCCCATTCAGTTCAGGGTGAGTGAGGTCCTCAAGGTATTTGTCTTGTTTGACCCCTATGTTGCCCTGGGGATTGGAATAGGTACCTTCTTCGCCAACCTTGTCAGCCCCTTTGTCGGTCCCTGGGAACTGATCTGGATGCCAGTGACGGACATTGCAGGCGGCTTCTGTGCTTGGGGCGTCTACAAGTTCATGCGCGACCGCTGGCCCGCTGTTCCCATGACCATTTACGCGATGACGACGGGTGCTGCGGTCGGGCTGATGCTCTATGTTCTTGGGCTTGGAGGATTCTGGTTCCTGGCTGGGACGGTTGCGCTGAGTGAATTGGTGATCCTGCTGGGAGGAATCCCAATCATATTCGAGATTGCACGCATCTTGAAAGCTCGCGGATCGAAGATCCTGGACTAGATCCGCGCCTCCCCTAGGAGGCTTGGAAGGCTGCCGAAACGAACTAGACTACGCTCCTGTTCGTGGCCATTGCCTCCCTTCTGCCTAAGCCTCCCAATTCATCGCCGGTCGCCCCTCCTGCCAGTGCTTCTCTCTAAGGTCATGTCCTCCTGAAGAATGCATCAGTGTGCACGGGGAATCTGCGCGTCGTTGACAAGTTGAACGATGCGCCGAAACTCACGGCTGAGGAGCAATGCGGGGTATGGTGGAGGTAGACGACCAATCCCGGACGCCGCCCCACCCTGATTTCATCCGCCAGCGGTAGGGTCTAGGACCGACGAGCTTGCCGGAGACCGGAACCTCGTTCTGCAATCCTCGGCCTTAGAACCCGATGCCATCATCAACAGCGGGCTACCCAGGCTGTTTTCTCGCAGTAGGGTCATTGATCATCTGCTCAAATGATGTGACTCGACCCGCCTGTCGGTGTGCAAGAGCAGGCTCAAGACCCTTTGCTCGTTCTGCGTGCCTTGCTTCTAATCCAAACCGGCGCGACGGCGCAATGCGACGGCCGCCAGGCGGCAGTCGTCGAGAAGCCGACCTAGATCCAGACCCCTAGGCTGGCGATTCTCCATCAGCACTTCGCCGTCGACGATGACCGTATCGACATCGGCAGCGCAGGCTGATAACACCAAGGCCGAGGTCGGGTCATGGACCGGAGCGGCGCGGGGAGTGGCCAAGTCGACCAGGATCACATCTGCCTCCGCCCCGGCTGCCAGCACCCGGCCATCGGTCGCCCACGACAGCACGTCTGCCGGAGATAACTGCATCGGGTCGCGCGCTGCCGCCCTGGCCAGGTACAAGGCTGCCTTCATGGCTTCAAACAGATCCTGCGAGTCGTTGCTTGCCGGCCCATCGCTTCCTAGCCGCAACCGGATGCCGGCCTTCGACAGACTGGCCAAAGGCGCGATCCCCGACCCAAGAACGGCGTTGCTGACCGGACAGTGAACCAGCAGGACCCCTCGCGCGGCCAGCGTATCGATCTCATCGGGATCGAGCCACACGCCATGGACGACCTGAGTGTCCTCACCCAAGACATTCAGCTTGTCCAGCCACGCGACCGGCCACTGCCCCTCCTCACCCAGCGTCTTGCGGACCTCGGCCTCCGTCTCGGAAAGATGGATGTGCGTAGGGGCACCAAAGCGAGCCGCCAGCGAACGCGTTTGCTGCAGCATTTCCGGCGAGCAGCGCCACGGGGCCAGGGGGCCGTTGGCGATCCTTATTCGCTGCGAGCCGTGCCAAGTCTCGAAGAGCCGTTCTAGGTCGGCCAGGATGCGCTGCGGGTCCTCTGCATTCCCGCCACGATCAGCCCAAGCGCGCGCCAGCACCAGACGAAGGCCGATGTCTTCCGCCGCCGCGCACACCGCCTCAGTATGCTCAGGCGTCGGGCAGACCTTGTGATGATCGACCACGGTTGTGACACCGCTGAGCAGATTCTCGACGAGGCCTAGCCGCGCGGCCAGATGCATATCCTCGACCGTCATGGCGTTTTGCAGGGGCCAGATGATTTCGTTGAGCCACGCCAGCAGAGGCCGGCCTGCTGCGAGGCCCCGCATGAAGGTCTGGCTCAAATGGGTGTGCCCGTTGACCATTCCAGGGAGCACGGCGTGGTGGAGCCCACCCAGGACGCGTTCTGCGCCCTGAGCCAGCTCCGGCGGCGGATCGCCCTGCCCCACGCTCTCGATCGTCCCTCCCCGTGCCGTGACATAGCCAGGGGTCAGCCAGCCGCCTGAGGTGAGAACTGCACCGCCTTGGATAAGCAGGAGATCAGGTTGAGTCAATCGTTGAATCCCAGCGCCGTGCGGCAGCGTTGCCGCGAGCCCGGCGGGAGCGGCGCTTGTCCCAGGAGCCTTTGCTCCAGGGTCAAGGGCAACCGTCGATGCCTGATGCCGCTTGCCTGAGCCAGTGCGTTGGCGAGCGCTGGCGCTGTAGCGATCATGACCGGCTCGGCCAGGTTCTTGGCGCCGAACGGCCCCGCCGCGAAAGGTGTCTCGATGAACGTCATCTCAATCGGTGGAATGTCAAGCGCGGTGGGAATCAGATAGCCATCCAGGTTGGTATGCAGCGAATAGCCCTGATCGAAGCGCATATCCTCCAAGAGCGCATAGCCGATGCCCTGGGCGATGCCGCCGAACATCTGGCCAGCCGCGCCTTGTGGATAGATGATCCGGCCGCCGTCGTGCGCCGCCCACACTCCCACCACCTCGGTTCGCCCGGTGCGCACGTCGAAGATGACCTCGGCCACCTGGGCGCCGAACACGTAGCAGAAGTACGGCGTGCCCGTGCCATGTTCGAAGTCCCATTCGATTGTCGGGATCTCCCACCGGCCCTGGGTTGAAAGGACCAGCCCCATGCTGCGGGCATGATCGACAACCCGATCGAAATCCAGCGAGTCCTCGCCGGGGGAAACATACTCCTCCCCGGAGCGGACCACCTGGGTCGGTTCGCAGCCCAGGGCGTCTGCTGCCGAGTCTCGCAGCAACCGATCGAGTTTGGCTGCAGCGATGCGCGTGGCGTTCCCGCCGACGATCGTGGCCCGCGAGGCGACCGTCGGACCCGATTCCACGGAGGTTTGCGTATCAGGTCGCAGCATTCGGATCCGGTGTGGGGCAATCCCCATAGCCTCAGCCGCGATCATGGTGAACACTGTTCGGCTCCCCTGTCCGTAGTCGGTCAGCCCGGATGTCAGCGTCAGGCTGTGATCCTCCTCGACCTTCAGGGTTGCCGTGGCATAGTCGGCGCCTTCGCCCCCAAGGCTGGATCCATGGAAGTAACACGCCACGCCGATGCCTCGACGGCTTTCTCCTTCCCCCTGGACTGCATAGGCCGCCCGCTTTCGGTCCCAGTCTGAGCGCTGGCGCACCCAGTCGACACAGCTCGCCAGCCCGACCTCGTGATCAATGACCGCCCCGGTCATGGTGCGGTCGCCCTGCCGCAAGCAGTTCTGCAGACGGAATTCCAGCGGGTCGTATCCGAGGCGATCAGCCAGTTCGTCCACCGCCTGCTCGATGACTGCCACCGATTCTGTGTTGCCAAAGCCCCGGAAGGCCCCCGAATACCCATTGTTGGTGTAGACCACCTGGGTGTCCACGTGGACCGCTTGGTAACGGTAGGCGCCGGCGGCGTGGACAGTGGCGCGCCAGGCAGCCAACGGAGTCATCGAGGCGTAGGCGCCGCTATCGGCGAGGATCTCCACCTTCGCCGCGCGCAGCTCCCCGGCGCGGTTTGCCCCGAGGACCACGCGGTAGCGCATCGCTTCACGCTTGTAGGAGGCGAGCAGCGACTCCTCGCGAGTCAAGGTCAGACGTACCGGCCGGCCGGTCTTCAGGGCCAGCGCGGCAACCTGGGCCGAAGTCTGATAACCGATGTCATCCTTGCCTCCGAAGGAACCACCGACGACGGCCTGGATGACCCGCACCTTATCGGCCGGCAGACCCAGCACCATGACCAGGTTGTCACGGTTGATGAACGGGCTCTGGTCATTGGCGTAGACGGTGACCCCTCCATCGTCGTCCGGGATGGCCAGTGCACCTTCCGTCTCCAGGTAGGCGTGCTCCTGATGGGCGCAGTGATACTGCTCATCCAGGACAGTTTCACATCCCTCCAGGACGGGAAGCGGGTCACCGTTTCTGACAAGGTGCTTGGCCACGAGATTGCCCTCGCCGAGCGGCGGCTCGAGCGGGATGAGCGGCACGTCGACTACCAGGGCTCGTTCCATATCAAACAAGCCGGGCAGCTCGTCCAACTCACACTGGATCGCGCGCACGCCAGAGAGTGCTGCTTCCTCCGTCTCGGCCGTCACGACTGCAATCGCATCACCGACATAGCGGACCTTGCGGTAGGCCAAGACGAAGGCATCTTTCACGGGCCACCCTAGGCTTCCGTGATCGACGAAATCGTCAGCGCTGATCGCCGCCACCACGCCCGGGACCCGAAGCGCCGGTGCCAAGTCGAGGCTTCGGATCCGGGCGTGAGGTACATCGCTTCTCAGGACTTTGGCTATGAGCATCTTCGGCAGACGGAGATCTCCGACATAGCGGGCACGCCCCATGACCTTATCGACCCCGTCAATCGCACGGAACGGTTGACCCACACACCGGAATTGATTCATGGGATTGTGGCCGCCTCTTGAGTCGTGTCGGCCTTGCCCGCATTGGTGGCCCGGCGTTGGAGAGAAGCCTGCTGGATGGCGTCGACTATCTGCTGGTACCCGGTGCATCGGCACAGGTTCCCAGCAATCGCTTCTCGGATCGCCTGCCGTGTTGGCATGGGATTCTTGGCCAGCAGGGCCTCTGCGGCCATCACGAACCCCGGAGTGCAGTAACCACACTGAACAGCGCCTGCATCCAGGAAGGCCTGCTGCAAATCATTTGGACCACCATCAGCAGCCCGGAGTCCTTCTATGGTCACGACCTGCTTGCCATCGACCTGCGGCGCCAACATGAGGCAGGCGTTGACCAGCTTGTGATCCACAAGCACCGAACAAGCCCCACACTCGCCCACTTCACAACCGGGCTTGGCCCCTGTCAACCCAAACGTGTCTCGCAACAGACCAAGCAGCGTGGTAGAGGCGGCGGCCTCGACCTCCGCCGCCTGGCCATTTAGGCTGAAGCGGATTCTCACCGTCCACTCCCCAGAACGCTGCGCAGTCCGCGCTCGGTGAAGGCATTTATGACCTTCCGTTTGTGGGGCGCGGACCAGCGGTCGCCGGATTCACGCAGGAATACAGACTCCATGGCATTGGCCGCTTCGACAAAGAGGGCTTCGGATGGCGCACGGCCCAGGATCAACGCTTCAACTTCCGGCACCCTCCGCGGGTGTGGAAAGACCGAACCCCAGGCAAGGCGCACGGAGGATGTCCGCCCATCTCCGCCCAGCGCGCCCAACACCGCCAGGGAAACCCGGGCGATGCTCATCGCCTCCCGAGGGCCAAGGCGCAGAAACGCCGTCTTCGCCTCCGGCCCGGGGGGCTTGAATTCGAAGGCGCGGATCAGGCTGCCGGGCGGCAGGCGCCCGGGCAAATCGGCTATCAAATCGGCGACCAATATACGATGCTCTCCTTCAAGCCCCGCCACCAGAGCCGACGCCTCCAAGCCGACCAAAACAGTTGCTACGTCAGCGCAGGCAGCGCCGTTGGCCACGTTCCCCCCGACCGTGGCTTGATTGCGCACTTGCGGCCCACCCACGGCATCGCAAGCCTCCACAAGGAGCGGCACGAGTTCACCAAGCATTGGATTGGCCAGGATGTCCGCCAGGGTGACAGCCGCGCCCAGGAATATCCCGCTGTCGGCGGTCTGATGGATCTGGTTGAGTTCCGGCACGTGCGTCACATCGACTAACTGATCAAACCCGCTCATCCGCCCGTTCCTGCGGCGAACCAAATCCGTTCCGCCGGCAAGGACCGTGCTCCGGACACCGCGTCGGTTGAGCAGCGTCAGGGCCTCCTCAAGGCTTTGGGCGCGAACGTAGGTCAATTCCTTCATGGGAGCCTCAGGTCAGGGCACGTCCCCCATCCACAAGGTACACGCTACCGGTCAGGAAGTCGTTCTCAATCAGGAAGGTCGCCATGCGCGCTATGTCATCAGGCGATCCTATTCTTCCCAGTAGCGACCTGGACACGGCCCACTCCCGTTTTGCCTCCGAAGCACCTTCTGGAAGCAGCACCGTGCCGGGGGCGATGGCATTGACCCGAATCGTAGGGGCCAGTTCCACCGCCATGGACTTGGTCAACGACACCAAGGCAGCCTTGCTGGCTGCGTGGTGAGCATATCCTTTCCAGACCTGGAAAGCCGAAAGGTCGGCGATGTTGAGGACGACCCCCGCGCCCTGCTGCAACATGAACGGTGCCACCGCTTGAGAGCACAAGAACGGACCTCTGACGTTCACCTCCATCGCGAGATCCCAGTCAGCTTCCGAAATGTCGAGGAACGGTGATTGGAGCCAGACCGAGGCGTTGTTGATCAGGACGTCGATACGCCCCATTGACTGCACAACCTCGGCAACGAGCTGATGGACTTGGGCACTGTCCCGAACCTCAACGCGCCGGACAAAGGCCTGCTGGCCAAAGCTCTCAAACTCGGCCCTGGCCTCCTCCCAAGGCTCTTCCTCAAGGTTGTAGGAAAAGGCGATCCGCGCGCCCCGCTCTGCCAGATAGCGCGCCACGTGGCGGCCCACCCGCGTTGCTGCCCCCGTGATCAAGACGACTGAATCGGCGATTAGCATGGCTTCTCCGTCACCGGAGTCACGATGGCTCTTATGTCGTGGCGCCGGTCTTCGGCCGGATCGAAGGACGCTGAACGCCATCCGGGCCCCTGAGCCTCGTCGTACGGGTTATTCGTCACTTCCCCGCCTAGCTTGGTTGGAACGGAACTCAGGCACGCGATGCTCCTGATGAGCCCAACCACAGGATCAGCTGTGCAGATCCAGAGCTTCTCTCCGCGCAGGAAATCGGCCTTCACCACAAAGCCCTGGCCTTTCTCGTCTTCGGCACTCATAGCTCATTGGCCTCCGTAGATTGAAGTCCAGGAGATGCGCCAAATCATCCGAGGTGCCAGTCCATGGACGAGGGCTGCTCGATCAGTTCCTTGATCCGAGCCAGGAATCGAGCCGCCGGAGCGCCGTCAACCAACCTGTGGTCAAAAGACAAGCTGAGGGTGACCTGCTCTCGCAAGACGATTCGTCCGTCTCGTCCGACGGGTCGGGGCGCGATCCGCCCGATTCCTAAGATCCCGGTCTCGGGTGGGTTGATGATCGGAGTGAAGGCATCGATGCCGTACATGCCGAGGTTCGTAAGGGTGAACGTTCCACCGGTCAGCTCATCCGGGAGACTCTGGCCACGACGGGCACGCTCCGTCAGGTCGGCTAACGCTCGACATGTCGCAGCCAGTTTCATGCGGTCGGCCTCACACAACACCGGCACGACCAATCCGCGTTGCGTGTCGACGGCCACCCCCACGTTAACAGCCGGCAGCTCGCGAATCCCTGAACTGGTGAGCCTGGCATTCATATAGGGGAACTCAGACAGCGCACGGGCCACGATCCCCACAAAGAGTGCATCAAACGGGATGTTGTCGCCGAGCTCGTTGCTCAGCTCTTCCCGGACGGCGATCAGGTCGACCGCGTCGGCCTCGGTTGTGAGTGTCACCTGCGGGCGATCACGCCACGCGGCGGACAAGCGCTCGGCAATGATCCCTCGCAGACCGGTCAGACCGCGCGTGTCAGATCCCGAGGCTTCGATAGCCAACTCAACGTCAGCTCGGGTGATCCTGGCGTTTGGTCCTGTTCCTGCCACACTCGACAGATCGAGGCCCGCCTCGTCCGCCAGCCTGCGTGCCACTGGAGTCGCACGGACCGCCACCGATGGTGTGACTTTGTCCAGATCGGCGGCCACGATCATGCCGCGGATTCCCGTCCCGCTTAGCCTTCCAAGGTCCAGCCCTCGGGCCCTTGCTTGTGCCCGAGCGCGCGGAGAAGCAGCGGTGGGGCCCGGCCCCCTGGGCCCGGCTGGCGTGCTTGCCCGGACGGAGACATGGCCCATCTCGCTTTGCGGCGCGCCTTTCTGCGGAACGCTGATGTCGGCCCCGGCTCCGATGACAGCCACCGGCGTCTGCACGGCAACGGTCTGCCCGACAGCAACCAGGATCCGGAGCGGCCCGCTGGCCGGGGCCTCTATTTCCAGCGTCGATTTGTCAGACTCGAAAGTGAGCAGGATCTCGCCCTTATCAACCCATTGGCCGTCCTGCTTGTGCCATTCCACGATCGTGCCCTCGGTCATCGATAGGCCAAGCCTGGGCATCACTACAACATACGGCTCGTGGGCGGTTGTGTTCATCGCTCTCGTTGTCCTAGACTGAACCTCGTCTTGGCAGCGGAGTCCTTGAGATGCCGCGCCCGGTAGGGACGGCGTCCGAGGTGGAAGTCAACCACTCGGACAGTCTCTTTCGGCCTGGGGTGCAAGCCAGCGTGCCATTTCGGGGTACCACCTCAGGCATTGAGGAATAGCTCCCGAACCCGACGGTAGGCTTCGGCCTCGTTGTCCGACGGGGTGAACTCCATCCCAATCAACCCGTCGAAGTTGAGCTGTCGCAATTTGAGAGCCAGGTTCGGGAAATTGATCTCCCCCGTCCCAGGTTCCTGGCGTGTGGGTACATCACCGACATGCACAGTCGGGTACAGCCCTTGGTAGGCTTCGAGGCCATAGATCAGGTTGCCGGCGGTGCGCTGTTGATGATAGCAATCGAAGGCCATCCGCAACTTGGGATGGTTGAAGCGCCGAACGATCGCCGCCACCTGATCATGGCTGTGGATGAAGACACCTCCGTGGATGTGGAAAGTGTTGAGCCCCTCGAACCACAAGCCGACGTTGGTGCTCTCGGCCATCTCGAGGATTCGGCCCAACCCATCAAGCATGTTGGCGTACATCTCACCCGGTGAGTAGTCCCTGGCCAACGGGGCGATCCACTCACTCCCATCGGGTCGGACGTCCACCTGATTGGAGAAGACAAACAGGTGGGGGATCCGGTATCGCTCTGCTATTTCCAGGGACTCGCCCCAAGCCTCGAAGCACCGGGGGTGATCTTGTGCATCCACCAAGTTGCCAGGATTGGGGTCGAAGGTGGAGTTAATCTGGCAGCCATGACGCTGGCATTCCGAAAAGATGTCATTCATCGGTCGCTCGCGCCACGACCAGACGTCCAAGAGGCGGATTCCCAGGGCTGCGAATCGCTCGACGCGTTCGACAATCGGCAGGTCCTTGAACCAGAAATCCAGATAGCCCGTGAACTGCATGTTGTCCTTTCCTCCAGCGAAGGAACGAAAAGCTAAGGTCGACGAATCAGCCGATGGCCGTTATGAAGCACTGCACGACGACCAAGCACGTTGCCCTCAAAGCGATTCATGATCAGCGCCCTGTCAGCGCCTGCGCCGCCTGCACGATCTCGCCGACATCCGGAAGGACGAAGGCCTCCAACTCGGGGCTGTACGGGATTGGCGTGTTCTTGGCGGCCACACGCAGAATCGGGCCATCCAGGAACTCGACAGCCTCTTCGGCCAGCATGGCGGCGATTTCCGCTCCCGGGCCCGAACGTTTGTGGGCTTCGTGTGCGATCACGACCCGGCCAGTCTTGGCGACAGACTCGATGATCGTCTTCTTGTCCAGTGGGACAAGCGTGCGCGGATCGATGACTTCCGTTTCGATACCCAGCTGGCTCAGTTGGTCAGCCGCCTGAAGAGCCTTGGGAACCATGCCGCCAACGGCGATCAGGGTTACGTCAGAGCCTCGTCGAAGGACCGACGCCTGGCCGAACGGCACGGCGAAATCGTCCCCCTCTGGAACAGGTCCGTGAGCGGCGTAGAGCATCTTGTGTTCCATGAACAAGACCGGATCCTTGCCCCGGATTGCCGTCCTGAGCAGTCCCTTGGCGTCGGCTGGCGAGGCCGGCACGACGATCTTGACCCCCGGCACATTCATGAACCACGATTCCGGGCTTTGAGAGTGCTGGGCTGCCGCGGACCCAGGCGCACCCGTGGCGACCCGAATGGTCAGAGGGACATCCGCTTTGCCGCCACTCATATACCGGGCTTTGGCCACCTGATTGGCGATCTGGTCACCGGCGCACATGAGGAAGTCTCCGAACATGATTTCGACAACCGGACGCATCCCCATCATCGCCGCTCCTAGTCCTGCGCCGATGATCCCAGTCTCGCTGATGGGAGTGTCCCGCACGCGTTCCGGTCCGAACTCGGCCAGCATCCCGTCCGATACGCCCCACACACCGTTGAACGTGCCCACATCCTCGCCCATCAAGAAGACTGTCGGGTCGCGGCGCATCTCCTCACACAGCGCCTCCCTGATCGCTTCTGAATAAGTGATCTCTCGCATCGTATGCGCCTCTGTCCTACGTGCTCCCGTCTTTCATGCTTCCCTGTGCTCTAGAACACCAATCCATCGTTGGTGTCCGCATACACGCCTTCCAATGCGCTGGCGGGATCGGCTTGCGGGCTGGCGGCCGCGAACTTGACGGCGTCGTCCAGCGCTTCTATCACGGATCGGACGATATCCTCCAGCGCCGGCTCTTGAAGAACGCTCGCCTCCAGCAAGCGCCTGCGGAACGCCGGGATTGGATCACGAGCCTCCCATTCCGTCATCTCCTCCGCCGTTCGATAGACCATGGGGTCCCCTTCGTAGTGGCCGCGTTGACGATAGGTCTTGGCCTCTATGAACGTCGGTCCCCTGCCGGCCCGGGCTACCTGGGCAGCCGAGCGGACACCTTCGTACACGGCCAGCACATCGTTTCCGTCTACGATCATGCCTGGGAACCCGTAGCCCTCGGCCCGGATCTCCAGATCGGCCACCGCCGCCTGCTGAGACTGGGGTGTGCCCTCGCCGTACAAGTTGTTTTCACACAGAAAGATGACCGGCAAATGCCACAGCCCCGCCATGTTGGCTGCTTCATGGAAGGCGCCCTCATTCACCGCCCCATCCCCGAAGAACGCCAGCACCAAACGTCGCTCGCGACGCATCTGGAAGGCCAATCCGGCCCCCACAGCGATCGGAATGCCGCCGGCAACGATCCCGTTGGCGCCCAAGATCCCCAGCTCGAAGTCGCTCATGTGAAGCGAGCCGCCCTTTCCAGAGTTGTAGCCGGGCTTGCGGGCAGCCAGCTCCGCCATCATGCGCCTCGGGTCGCCGCCTTTGGCGATCAGATGGCCATGCCCCCGATGAGTGCTTGTTATGACATCGCCCGACTCAAGCGCCAGGCACGCTCCGACAGCCGTCGCCTCCTGACCAACACAGGAGTGAATGAAGCCCGGTATCAGCCCTCGTCGGCGTTCTTCGATCGCCCGCAGCTCGAACTCCCGGATCAGTACCATCCGGCGAAATAGCTCGACCAGCAGGTCGGTCGGATAAGCGTAGAGGTCCTCCGTCTGCGGCTTGGTCATTTGTTGCTTGGTCATCCCACTCCTCTGCCTCACTCTCCAACGTCGATCCACACGGCTTTGACTTCGGTAAAGACATCGATGGCGTACTTGCCGTTATCCCGGCCATAGCCGCTCTGCTTGAATCCCCCGAAAGGGACGCCTGAGTCGAACATGTTGTACGTGTTGACCCAGACCACCCCGGCCTTGATCGCCGCGGCCAAGCGGTGGGCTCGCACAACGTCGCGAGTCCACACCCCTGCCGCCAAACCGTAGACGCTGGTGTTGGCGCGCGCCACCAGCTCGGCCTCGGTCTCAAACCGGTAGATCGGCAGCACCGGCCCAAAGATCTCCTCGCAGCTGATTGGGTGATCATCGGGGACATCTTCCACCAGGGTCGGCGGGAGGTAGAAACCACCTTGCGGCAGGTCCTTTGCTTGCAGCCGTTCTCCGCCCGTCAGCAGGCGTACGCCACCCTGTCGGCCGAGCTCCAGATAGCCGATGATCTTGTCGAATTGGGCCCGATCGATGATGGGACCAAATTCCGTGGCGGTATCCATTGCATGTCCAGTGCGCGCCCTTTGCGCCAGTTCGACAAGCCCGGCCACCACCTCGTCGTACACAGGTGCCTGCACATACAGGCGCGAGCCAGCCACGCAGCTCTGACCCGTGTTGCCGAAGGCAGCCGCAAACGAGCCCGGAATAGCCTGGGTGAGGTCGGCGTCGGCCAGGATAGCGTTGGGTGCTTTGCTCCCCAGCTCGAGGGCAAGACGCTTGATATTGACTGCCGAGTTGCGAATAACGCTCCGCCCGACCTCGGTTGAGCCTGTGATAGCAACCTTGTCCACAAGAGGATGTGCTGTCAGCATGTCCCCGATCCGCGTTCCAGATCCGGTCACCACGTTGAACGCCCCGGCCGGAAGACCCGCCTCCAACGCAAGCTCGCCCAATCGCAACGCGGCGAGCGAGGCTGCCTTGGCCGGCTTCAGGATCACAGCGTTACCGCAAGCCAGCGCCGGAGCGGATTTCTGCATCGCATGGATCAAAGGGTAGTTCCAAGGGATGATGATCACCACCACACCGACGGGCTCCCGCCGTGTGTAGACAAACTTCCCGGGGATCGAAACAGGATGGGTCTCGCCCTCAATCTTGCTCGGCCATCCGGCGAAGTGGTAGACCTCGTCGGCGGCGACAAAGGCATCTATGTGCTGCGTATGCTGTATCGGCTTGCCGTTATCCAGCGTCTCAAGCTGTGCGAGCTCGTCATTGTGAGCCTCGATCAGCTCGGCCCAGCGCCGCAACAGCCGTTCCCGGCTGGAGGGAGCCATCATTGCCCAGTCGCCGGATAAGGCCGATCGGGCTGCCGCGACCGCCCGGTCGATATCCTCCGCACCGGCAGCATAGACCTCGGCCAGAGCCGCTCCGTCCGATGGATTGAATGCCTGGTAAGTCTCGCCTGACACCGAGGGCACCAGCTCTCCACCGATGACCATCCTCTTGGGCGACGCCTCAAGAAAGGCCTTGGTGTCAGGGTGAAGCTGCTGCAACGGCATTGTGCTCGCTCCTCTTACTAGTGCCGGGACTCCCGGCGCCTTTCGGCCGCTTGGTAAGTCCGGGTGCTGAAATGCGGCCGGGTATGCATCACAAAGGCCCAGCGCATGCCTTCGAAGAAACCGCCAATGCAATCTCGGTTCATGAGCGCCAAGTTCAAGTCGACGATCACCAGATCCTCGGCTCGAGCAAGGCAACTTCCCGCCCCAAAGGGTTGTATGAGCCTCAGGGCGCGGTTCTTCTCAACCTGGGCTTGGCCCGAGCCACAAGCCGGTGCCGCCTTCGACGCTAGCAACGAATCGCCGCAAGACATGACGCGGTGCTGCAGGTCTTGCCCGGTGCCGGTGATCATCGGCTCGGGGCGACTCACAGGGTCCACGTGTCGTATCGACCCTTCTCAGAAAGTGCAGGCCGCTCACACCTTAGGAACTCGCCCCAGCCATCTGGCCCGACGAACTCGCCGTCTCGCATGACGATGGTCCCCCGGGAGAGGGTCAGCACCGGATAGCCCTGTAGCCTCAACCCCTGGTAGGGCGTGTAGTCCACATTCTCATGAAGGCTCGCTGGGGACAGTGTCACCGTTCGATCCGGATCAAAGACCACCAGATCGGCATCTGCCCCAGGCATCAGAGATCCCTTGCGTGGATAGAGGCCGAAAAGCCTGGCCGGCGCCGTGCTGCACAACTCCACCCAGCGCTCCAAGCCGAACCGTCCCTCCCTGACCCCGAAGTTGTACATCAGGCCCAAGCGTGCTTCGATCCCAGGCAACCCTGACGGGATCAGGGTGAAGTCGTCCAGACCCAGATCCTTTTGCCCCACGAAGTTGAAAGGACAGTGGTCCGTCGCCACAGTCTGGAGCGTTCCCTCGGTCAACGCCTGCCACAACGCTGACTGATCGGCAGCGGTTCGAAGGGGCGGCGAGCAGACATACTTCGCACCTTCGAAGCCTGGCCGCTCGTATTCAGTGTCAGTGAGCAGAAGGTACTGCGGGCAAGTCTCGCCAAAAGCCTCTTGGCCCCTGCGACGGGACCGGGCGATGGCTTGCGCCCCCACACAGGTCGAAACATGGACAATGTACACACGCGCATGAGTCGATTCCGCCAGCGCCAGCACTCTCTGGACCGCCTCACCTTCAGCCTCCGCTGGGCGGCTCCGCGGATGCTGGCTGGGACCCAACTGCCCTTCAACCCACAACGATTGTCTCCGAGCGTTGAGCAGGGCGTCATTTTCGCAGTGGGCCATGGTCAACCCGCCGACGCGGCCAACGGCGGCCAAAGCTGCCAACAGCCCCGCATCGTCCAAACGCAGCCCGTCGTATGTGGTGTAGACCTTGAAGGAAGTGACTCCCGCTTCGACCAACGCTGCGACTTGAGCGAGAGACGACACATCAGCACGGCTGAGAGTCATGTGCAAACCGAAGTCAATGACTGCCTGGCCTCGGGCCTCGGCCAGCCGGGACTCAAGCGCCGCCATGAGCGATTCCCCCTCTTGAGGCTCGACGAAATCAAGGATCGTGGTCGTGCCACCGCAGCAGGCAGCTTGCGTTCCCGTGCGCCAGTCGTCGCTGGAACGGGTTTCCCCGGCCGGCATGTTCAAGTGCACATGCGGATCAACGGCGCCGGGCAACACCAAACTCCCGTCCGCCTTGATCACCTTGCGACCGTGGAGACCAAATCCGATGGCCGCGATCTTCTGCCCCAGGATGCCTAGATCGGCCCGGAAAGTGTCCCCGGCGGTGACCAGATTGCCCCCCTCAATGACCAGGTCGAACCCTTGCCCGCCTGGCTGAGAACCTACGGGATCGGGGCTCATGCTAGTCGTCGACCTCGACCTAAGACCAAACACAATGGGCTTCTTCTACCCGTATCGGTCATCCCTGGCCACAACCCCACATCTTGAGCATGATACCATCCACCTGAGCACGTGTTTCCCGATTGCCATCCAGCAGGAGATTGACCGCCCCCGGCGTTCTCCAACCGATGGACGCCAACCCGATTGCTAGTCCCCGCCCCTACATGCGGGACGGCGATGCAAGTCCGGCCGAGCCAAGTGTCCCGTGTCAGTGAACTCGATGGTTACGGGCTCATCGTCGCTGAATCCGTCTCGCCTCGGCGCAGTTCCGGCGTTGGACTCGCACGGGAATGGGCCCATGGCTTCAGCCTCGTGCCGGACGCCATCCCGACAGTCGCACCACCTCAAGCAACCTCATGCCTGATTCCACGCGACAGCCTCGGAACATCAATGGGCTGGCTTCACCTGTAGGTGAAGCCAGGCCCTGAGAGACCAGGACGTTTCGGGTTCCTGTGTCTCACGCAAACGCATTCACTCGAGCCGTCCTCTGTGACCAGATGTTAAGTGACACTTAACAAAGGTGTCAAGTGACATATTGCACGGCCCTTCGTCTCCGAGACCCACTATGCTCGGTATGATCGGAGACACGGTCTCAAGGTTGAGAGTCGTGCCTCCCACGTGTTCAGCGAGATGGCCCTACGGCTAGCAAGAACTTCCCGGCCTCGCCGGCAGGGGAGACCAATCCCACAACCACGTGCAGATCTACGGCCTGCTGACGTGCGGCTTCAGTGCCAATGCGTTGTGCCGTGCGATACTGCTTTACAAGGTCGAGCAAGAAACAGGCTCTTCCCTTGCTGTCACCGTCGGGCAAGATGCCACTGGAATGCTCGCCTCCGGCGCCTGGCGACAGATGGATTATCCTTTGCGGGTGACCAGCGTGGGCAGAGGATTCCCGTGTCGCGGGGCGAAGCAGCCTGTCTGGACATCCTGGGCAAAGCCGAGATTGTGACCGAAGGTTGTCCGCGTCCACGCCTACGCCGGGGCTCGAGGCCTTCGATGGAGCCACGCGGGCACCACAGCCAAGTTGGAGAAAGCCTGGCGTTCGAGGGGATGGCAGGCTGCAATAGGCAGCGCCCGACCTATCGGGAAGCCATCGCAATCGGCGACTGTGCCAGTCTTACAACGCGGCAGAAGCAGCATGGGTCCCCGCTGGCCGCATGGACCGGAAGGGGACGTTCGCGTCTCTCAGGGGGGCGAGCACATGAAGAGGACCTGACAGCCGAAAACCGAGCGACCCGCACGAAGTCGGGTGTGGATGTAGTTGTCCAGCGCCTGAAACACGAACGCGGCCAGCCTACCGCCCATCTATCCGTGGATCAAGGTCGGCGTCCCGCTTCTCAAAAGCCGCACAACCGACTCATACAGCCGGCACCAGTGATGGGAGGCCAACATGTCGACAACCCCGCGTATTGCCCTGTACATGCAGGATAAGCATGACATGCGCTACGAGCTTGAGATGGCGCGCTACGCGGAGGAGCGCGGCTTCTCGGAGATCTGGCAGGCCGATACGCGTCTCGCACGCGACTGCGTGGTGATGATGAGCGCCTTTCTGACGCACACGCATAGGCTGCGTGTCGGCTCGGGCGTGCTCCCCATCTGGACCCGCAATCCCGCCATCATCGCTGCCACGTGGAGCACCCTGTGGGAGCTCGGCGGGCGTGTTGATGGGCGTGGCCGCGTAATTCTCGGCCTGGGTGCCTGGTGGGAACCGATCGCTGGGAGGGTGGGGGTCAACCGACGCAAACCCCTCAAGGCGATGCGCGAGGTCGTCGAAGCTACTCGCCAGCTGTTCACCATGGAGGAAGTCAGCTACCAGGGAGAGTTTGTGCACTTGGATCGTGTCCGCCTGGACATCGCCTTTGGGGACACGTCACCGCGCGACGTTCCGATCTACATCGGCGCCACCGGTGACCGGATGCTCGAGCTTGCAGGGGAGATCGGCGACGGCGTGGTGCTCAACTACGTCGTTTCGGTCGACTACATCCGACGCGCCATCGGTCTGGCGGAGCAGGGAGCGCGCCGGGCGGGCAGGACGCTGGAGCAGATTGACCGACCCGAGCTGCTGGTGTGTTGCCTGAGCGACAAGGACCCCGGCGCCGCAATGGCCGAGGGCAAGAAACTCGTCGCCTATTACCTCGCCACCGAGCCGCACATCATGAAAGCCAGCGGCGTCAGCGAAAGCCTATTGGAACAGGTGCAATCCCTGATGAGTTGGCCGGCTACGGAGGAGGATTATCTCAGGGCCAGCAAAGTCATCCCGGACGAAGTTGTTCGTCACCTTATGGCCGTCGGCACATCGGCCGAGTGCCGGGCCAAGGTGCGCGAGTATGTCGACGCAGGGGTGACCTGCCCGATCTTGTACCCGATCATGGAGGACGTCCAACCGGTTGTCGACGCCTTCGCAGGGGGCGTCTAGAACCTCCCTCCCCTGCCCTGGCCGTGCTGCTTCCGCAGCGATCATCGGTGACCAGTCTACCGTGCCAAATCGCGCCTCGGCCTCCAAATGGCATGTATTTGCCGCTGTCAGCCTCGGCGTGCTGGTCACGACGATTGACGCGTCGAGCGTAAGCATCGCCCTCCCCGCCATTGGCCACGATTTCAACGTATCCTTGTCCGCCGTCTCCTGGGTCAACCTGGCATACCTGCTCGCAGTTGCGGGCATGATGCTTAGCCTTGGACGTCTGGCTGATGCGCTCGGCCGACGCCGCATCTACGTTGCCGGATTCGCCCTGTTCACCCTCATGGCCTTGCTATGTGGGCTCGCGACAAGCCTCTCCGTCTTGATCGCATTCCGTATCCTGCAGGCGATCGGGGCAGCCATGATGTTCGCCAATTCGCTGGCAATTCTCACCGTCAATTTCCCCCCAATGAGCGGGGCCGAGCCTTTGGCATGGTTGCTGCCGCCGCCTCAATCGGTGTGGGCTTTGGCCCGCCGTTGGGCGGGGCGCTGGTGAGCGCCGTGTCCTGGCGTTGGGTATTCTGGATCTACACCCCGCTCGCGCTGACTGGCACCATCGTCGCCTGGCGAGCCATCCCGCCTGACTTCCGGCCTCACCGCCGTCAGCGGCTCGATCAAGCCGGGATGTTGCTCTCGTTCGTCTGCGTGACAGCGCTCGTCCTCACCTTGAAACTCGGACCAGGCGGTTCCCCAGCTGTGTGGCTGCCTTTGGCTATCCTGGGTCTGGACCACCGGGCTAGTCTTCATCGCACGCGAGCGCAGCATTGACTATCCACTCGTCAGCATGAAGTTCATCACCAATCCCACTTTGCGTGCCTCAAGTCTCGACGGCTTGTTTGGATACCTCGCCTTGTACGTTTATGTACTGCTGCTGCCGTTCTTCCTCATTGACCATGTCGGGTTGACCGCAGCGCGCGCTGGATTGGTCATGACGGCAGAGCCGGCCCTCTCGGTTTTCACCGGACCCATTGGCGGCCGCCTTTCCGATCGCTTCGGCAGCCGGGCGCTTGTTCTCATAGGTCTGGCGATTACTTCAGCAGGGCTCTGGGCTCTGAGCGGGCTTTCCTTGGCCTCCACCGCGTGGGACGCGACCTGGCGTGTAGCAGTGATCGGCCTGGGTTTTGGTCTCTTCTACACGCCCAACAACAGCGCGCTCATTGGAGCGGCACCAGCCGGGTGGCCGGGCGTCGCCACTGGGGTCGCTTCAGTCGCAAGCAATCTGGGCATGGCAGCAGGCATCGCGCTGGGAAGCGCCATGGTCACATTCGCGTCTGGCAACCCAGTACAAAGCAACGATAGCTTCCTCACCGGCTATGTCATGGCGATGCGCCTTGCCGCACTGATTTGCATAGCCGCCATGGTCATCGGCGCGCGCTGGATGCAGCCTCGTCCTGCCGATCCTCCTTCGCCGTGACCCGGCCCGAGGGCCATACCGAGGCACTGGCCGAAGTAGCGTCTGACCGACCAATACACTCCAGGCATTGATTGGTGCCCAAACGTCTTGCCCGGGGGGCTCGAGCCGCGCTCAACGAACGGCCGGCCTGTCGGTCGGGAAGGATCCCCCCTCTGCTATCCGTCAAATGTGGCCTATCAGGTGCTCGACGGGAAGGGGAACCGATTGACCGGCGTGTTCACCGCCTTGGCCAGGATGATTGCCTAATGTGGCAGGACAATCCGCAATGGGTTAGACGATGACAATCACCCATCGCGGCGACACCCCGACGACCTTGCGCCGAGGTCCGGCCTATATGGTTGAGAACGGCGGATCTCGCCATGTGGCAGACGCGGTCGCTCGGACAGCTAGTCCGTGGAACCGTCTCTGCCCAGCGCCCGCCACACTTTCTCCGGGGTGAACGGAAGCTCACGGATTTGCACGCCTGTGGCATCACGGATCGCATTCGCCACAGCCGGCGCCACACCGTCCATGGGGATCTCGGCAACGGCCTTGGCGCCATAGGGACCGTGAGGCTCGTACGAGGGCACCAGGATGGCCTCGACCTCCGGCACTTCATCGGCCTGGAAGATCCGGTAATCGCCAAACCTGCGAGTCTGAGCAGACCCCTGATCGTCATAGACCATGGCCTCCGAGACGGCATACCCCAATGCCTGGACCAAGCCACCTTCGATCTGTCCCGTAGCGCCCTGGGGGTTGATCGGTGTCCCGCAGTCCACCGCCATCACCAGCCGCTGGACGGTCACGCCGCCGGTCTCCATGTCCACCTCCACCTCGGCGAACTGCGCACCAAAGGGGGGTGGTGAGAAGGTGGACATATGCGACGCCGTAGCCATGATTTGCCTCTGGTCTTCGGTGTGCAGGCTGTGAAGGGCTACCTTCTCCAGGGAGAGGGTGTGGCCGTCAGGCGTGACAACTTGCCGCTCGCGGAGCCGCATGCCTTCCGTGCCTATGCCGAGCATCATGGCCGCCCGTTCGAAGATCTGCGCTCGGACGTCAGCGGCCCCCTTCTGGACAGCCCCGCCGGAGATGTACGTCGTGCTCGAGGCGTACACGCCTACGTCAAAGGGCGTGAAGTCTGTGTCCGAAGAGTAGATCACCACGTCCTCAACCGGAACACCCAGGGTCTCGGCCGCGATTTGCGCCAATACGGTGTCAGAGCCGGTGCCCAAGTCAGCGGCCCCGACCAACAGGTTGAAACTTCCATCATCGTTCATCTTCAGACTGGCGGCGCCCATGTCCACTCCGGCGATGGCTGTGCCATGCATCACCATGGCGAATCCCAGGCCGTGGCGAACGTGCGGCCTATCGGGATCGATGTGCCACGCCGCGTCATTCTTGCGGTCCCAACCGATCGCGGCTGCCCCCTGAGCGACGCACTCGGCCAGGGTACTACTCGTCACTTTCTGGGCAGCCACGTGCCCTCCCTCCCCCAATGCGGCTGTAATCGGTATGGTGTCGCCCACACGGAGCGAATTCTTCATCCGGAACTCG
>CAZGRL010000034.1:1365-35268 GCA_964528155.1 uncultured Anaerolineaceae bacterium | reverse complement strand
TATAGCTGATGCCGATCGCCTTGGAGATCTGCCAGGCGGCCCAGTTGCTCACGCCGATATAGCGGACATGGCCGTGCTGAACGAGCGTATCGAGCGCGTGCATCGTCTCCTCGATCGGCGTGTTGATCGTCTCAGCGACGTTCCTCGTCCCCGTGATCCTGAGTGGCATCGCAGACAGGATCCTCACAGGCGGCAGTGATCGGATGACGATCATCGGCTTTGTCGTTCTCTTCGCGTTTTACTTCGCGCAGTACTTCGTGATTATCTTTGCCAACAGCGCGCTCGTCGGGGCGGCCATGATCCGCCTAAGGGGCGGCGACCCGACATTGAGCGACGGCTTTCGCATCGCCTTCTCACACGTCGGCACCATATTGGGCTACGCTCTGATCGCCTCGACGGTTGGGATGATCTTGCGCGCATTGGCTCAGAAGCGGGAAAGCACACTCGGTCGTCTGGTGGTCTCCCTGGTCGGGATGGCCTGGAATCTGGCTACGTTCCTGGTCGTGCCTGTGCTGGTCGTTGAGGACGTCGGCCCGTTCGAGGCCATACGGCGCAGCACCCAACTGCTCAAGAAGACGTGGGGAGAGCAGATCGTGGGCAATTTCGGCATCGGCGGGGTGTTCGGCCTGCTGTCCATCGCCTATGCTCTGATTCTGGGCCTCCCGCTCGGCTATCTTGCCGTGACCTTCCAGACTCCGGCGCTGTTCGTGGTCCTGGTCGTGCTGCTCGTCGTGGGCTTCGTGATCATCGGCCTGGTCAGTTCGACCTTGAGCGGCATCTTCGCCGCCTCCGTCTACCGCTACGCCGCCGAAGGTGCCACGGATGCCTATATTCGCCCGGAGCTCGTACAGAATGCGTTCCGATCCTCCGGACTGTAGCTGTCATCGGGAAGAGGTCGTTTTGAAGAACGGGCCCGGCTTTGTCGGGCCCGTTCTTCAAAACGACCATCACAGCGGCGCCTAGCGACCATCAAGCATGCCAGCTCGCTTGAGAACCCGCATGGCTCGCAGAGTTACCCACTTGCTGGGCTTCCCTCGACGTTCGATGTCGATCCACATCTTCTGGTTGAGTCCATTCGTCATCTTCCAGCGTCCCTGGTCATCGCGCTTTTGCAGGATCCACTCCAAAGCCCGGCCCAGCCTCGGATCCTCGGCGTATCCCAATCGCACCAGGATCCAGGTGATCTCCAACACGTCGCTCCAATAGCTCAAGGGGAAGCCGGGCCGGAACCAAGTTGAGCTGACCCGATCCGTGTACGGATAGTCGGCATCCGCAGGATCGCGACTGAGAAGGAAATCGCCTCCAGCCTGAAGAGCAAGTTTCATTCGCCGCGTACGCTTACGAGGCGGAACCTCTAGAAGCGCGTTCATGGCTTTGGCCGCCCCCCACCCACACGGCTGACCGAGATTGACTCCGCACGCGAAACCCGGTCCGGATGTGCCTGACTTGTAGAACTCGATATCATCCTCGCCGAGGATCGCACCGACCTGCCATGTCAACGCCTTACGCACCCGCGGATCATCCCCGAAACCAAGTCGTTGGAGTGCGTAGACCATATTCCCGTTCAGACAGTGAAGCACGCCGCTGGGTGTCGCCCCGGCGTACGCGGAGAAGCCGCCAGTTGAGGCCAGCCCTCCCCGAAGCAAAGCCTCACAGCCCTTTCGGACACGTGCGTCAGCCGGGTCGGCTCCAAGCTCCGCCAGGAACAGGACCTGCCACACAGTGCCGCGGTATTTGGGCGAATAGCCGCTGCCCGGCTTGACCCAGGTCCCATTGGGACTTTGCGCGTTCAAGATCACCGGGACCGGACCGCGCTGCATGACCGCCTTTCTCGCCTGTCGCACCTTGCGGTCCTCCGGAGGAAGGCCGAGCAAATCGCGCAGCGCGAAATAGCGCACGCCCGGGTTATCGTCGTCGTCCTCCACAAGCCAATCGATGGTTGGGTTCGCGCTTGTATGCGCGCCTGACTTCGGCATTCTCGTTGGTCCTTTCAGCGTGAAGCCGGGATCTCCGGCTTGTCTTCATCGCTATGAGTTCGAAGGTATCGCCGAGGTCGGTTGATCAGGGACCCGAGGTAGAAGCGGGCACATATCCTGCGGAATCGGGTTTGGACTGCAGGCGGCGACGCTAGGCGATTTCTTCCTTGGGAAGGAGGGATATCGCCCGGACGGCCGACCGATTGAAGGCCATCGCCGGGGATTCGGTACGCGCCCGGGGGAAGAGGATCGCTGAAAGCTTGGCGTTGTACAGCGCCACGAAAGTGCTGCTCCCCTCATAGAGAACGGCGCCGGCATCGAAGCGGCCTCCGCTCTGAATCAGCCCGCGCAGCTCGTAGCCGCCGGCCAGCATTCTCACCCAATGCGGAAACGGCTTGGTGTATCCAGCGCGAGTCCCACCCCCCATCCCCAGATCGGCGCGTGACTCCACCACCACCGCAACGATGTCGCTTTTCATCAACCAGATCTTCGGACAGTTCTCGGCGGTCTGACCGACCTGGTGTAAGGCACTCATGGCCGTTTCCTCGACCTCGATGAACGACTCGGTGGCCATGTTCAGATAGGCGAGGATCCCGGCCGCGCCGGGGGACATATTCCCTGTGATGCGGTGAGAAGCGGTATAGACCTCAACGAGGTTGGGGGCCTTCATGTGACATCCTCTCCCTGCCTGCGACCGGGCCGTCCCCTCCCCCGGACTTCCGGCTTGGAGGAGGCGTCCATGACCATTCTATGGTACTTGGCCGCAAGGTTCAACCGGCCTGCTGATCCTATCTCCCGATCTCCCCTGGGGCACCTCCCTCCGGCCGACCATGTGCCGCTGTTTCCTCCCTCCCAAGGCCCTCGCTCCGAGAATACCTGTAAGCTGACTGTAAAACCGCTCGGGCGGCCGAAATGCTAGGATAAGTCAGGCGACATTTCATCGAATCCACCGTCTGAGGCAATCAACATGGCAACCTACCATATCCCTACTACAGAAGAAGCTCTCGGCTACGCCGTCGATTCCATCCGGAAGAAGGATTTTCAGAGGGGACAGGCTGCTCTGACCTGGGTTCTGGATCGGGAGCCGAGGAACGTCGTAGCTTGGTTATGGATGGCCCAGTGCGTCCGCAGCGAAGAGGCGAAGGCCGAGTGCATGCGCCGGGTCACGGCGATGAACCCCTTCTCAAACTGAGCCACGCTCCTAGATTATCGGGCTTATCCCAGCCATTCAGCCTGATCGCCCCGGCACGCTGCGGGGCGGCTTTCTTTCTGGGCTGATGACGCGTGCACATCCCCCGTTGGATCACCCATGCATGGGATAGACGACGATGCTCGATCGGAGCTAAGCTGGATGCATGAAATCCGAGGAACTGCGTCATTACGAGGAAGAGTTCCAGGCGATGCGAGAGATGCTCGGCACGTACTGCCTGGAGCTTGGCCGCCCCTCTGCCGAGGCGGAGACCCTGGACGAAAAGGCTCAGGCAGGGCCGCCGCCGACTGAGTCAGCCACGCCTTCGGGTGATGAGCCTCCCCGGACGGCCCCCGAGCCTTCGAGGGGTGGCAACTAGGTAGCTAGCGGGGCGTGGTCCGCGGTGCTGTCGGCTCTCCACCCGCCACCCTGCCGCCGCTGGTGGAGAGAGGCACGAAGACGAGGGTGAAGCTGAGCTTGACCCTCGTCTTCGCGCATCCGCCAATGCCCCTCGGCCCGGCGATCCGGGTCGGATCATCCAGGGAGCCCAGGCTTTATCCGTTCGGGTTGTACGTCACTCCTTCGGCTTCTTGCCGTTGCCTGGCCCTATCCCCAAGGGCACCCATTCCTCCGGATGCTGCCTCAGCCGATGTTTCGTTCCCCCACGCTGGTGCACCCTGTCGAACCCTTCAGGTTTGATCGACATCCCCTCTCCATCGAGCAAACCTGTGACGCCGGCTTGCCCAGGCTCGATGCGCTTGGACTGGCAGAACTTGCAGGTAGCTGGATCATGGCCCGGGTACGTCGTCGGCTCTTCGTAGGTCGTGATGAACCCTTCGAAGTTGCGCAGCACCAGCTTGTGATCCGATTGGCTGACCCAGTAATTCGGCATCAAGGGTATCTTGCCGCCCCCGCCGGGAGCGTCGACGACGAACGTCGGAATGACATAGCCGGAGGTGTGGCCCCGCAGTCCCTCGATGATCTCGATCCCCTTGGCGACCGGGGTCCGGAAATGACCCGAGCCCTCGACCAGATCGCACTGATACAGGTAATAGGGCCGAACCCGGATGCGAACGAGATCCTGGACCAGCTTACGCTGGACATGAACGCAGTCGTTCACGCCGGCCAGCAGGACCGATTGGTTGCCAAGCGGTATCCCGGCGCGGGTCAATTTGTCGCAAGCATCGGCCAGTTCTTGCGTGATCTCGTTCGGATGATTGACGTGGATGTTCATCCACAGCGGGTGATACTTGCTCAACATCGAGCACAGTTCGTCATCCACCCGCATCGGCATGAACACGGGGACACGCGTGCCGATTCGGATGATCTCGATGTGCTCGATCTCACGTATGCGCGCGATGAGCTCCTCCAGGAGCTTCGGCGCCAACGTCAGCGGATCGCCGCCCGAGAGAAGCACATCCCTGACCTGGGGAGTCCGACGAAGGTAGTCGAGCTGCATTTCGAACTCGGCGCGCGAGAACTGCTCGGCCGGGTTGCCGACGATGCGCGAGCGGGTGCAATAGCGGCAATACGAGGCGCATTGAGTCGTGACCAGCATCAGGACGCGGTCGGGATAGCGGTGGATGAGCCCCGGGACGGGTGAGTGCGCGTCCTCGGCCAACGAGTCGCCCATCATGCCCACGAACGGCTGCATCTCATCGGCGGTCGGGATCACCTGGCGTCGGATGGGATCGGCCGGATCGTCGGGGTCGATCAGGGAAATGAAATACGGCGTGATGTCAACCCGAAACAGGTGTGAAGCCGTGAGCGCCCGCCTCTCACTCTCGGAGATGGCGATCACTTGCTCGATCTCTTCCGGAGAGTTGAGGCGGTGGCTCAGCTGCCAGCGCCAGTTGTTCCACTTTTCGTCAGGGACGTCGTGGAACGCCGGCGACCGCTTCGATGGAAATGGCATCCGCCCGGGCACCGCCGTGACCGGCCGTGTCCCTCTACGCCCATTTCCAGCCACCGCGGGATCGACCCCCACCTCGAGGCCACTTTCCAACTTTGTCTTAACTTCACCCACTTTGATCATGTCCTCCTGATCACTGCCCTACAACCTATACAGATTGGCGTCCTCGGCTTCAGCGGTCAGCCTCGCTCACTACCGACCGGCGTCTACGATCCCTGCCCGCGGCTGGCGTAGCCCCAGGAGGCGCCATTGGTCGCCATCGACCCGAGTGCGCTGGCCGACATGATGTGCTCGTGCAGTCGCGCTTCAAAGGGCAATCCGTAGCGCTCTGCCGCAAGATACAGGATCTCGGTGATCAAGACCGGATAGGCCATGCCTTCGGAAGCGGCCATGATGCACAAATCGCTCACCTCCGGGTTGAGCCCGGGGAGAGTGTTGATCTCCATCAGGTACGGCTTGCCCTCGGCCGTGGTACGGAAGTCGATCCTCGAGACATCGCGCGCGCCGAGCGCTTCGGAAGCGCGTCTGGCCAGATCAAGCAGCCGCAGGCGGAGACGATTGGGGATGTCGGCCGGGCACAGATAGCCTGGCGCACCCTCGACTCCGATGTCGAAGCCCTTGGCGTCATGACCATACACCCCGGGGCTGATGCTGATGGTGTTGTCGATCTCCAGCACCGGGAAGAAGTGGTAGCCACGCTCGTTGTAGAGCCACGGTCGGGACCGGTACTCCGTGTCTCCTGGGTTTCCAATGAAGCCGACGGTGAATTCGCGGCCGGGCAGGTAGGACTCCACCAGAGCCGGCTGACGGTAGGCGCGTACCAACCATTCGACCCTTTCGCGCAGGCTCTTCTCATCGTGCACGATGGCCGATGTGTCCACACCCATGCCCGTCCCCTCACGGACTGGTTTGACGAAGAGCGGGAACGTCAGCGCAGGGTCAAGGTTCTCATTTGGCGACCGCCACTCTTGAAACGGGGCCGTCGGAAGGTTGTGATCACGCCAGATCCTTTTTGTCCGGGTCTTGTCGAGTGACAGAGCATTCGCCAGGACCTGTGACGCCGTATACGGGATGCCAAGCAGCTCGCACAGTGCCGGCACCTGCGCTTCCCGGGCGTCACCGCCGAGGCCTTCGGCAATGTTGAAGCAAATGTGCGGGCGGAGATTCTGGAGGACCTCGGGAAGGGTGTCATCCCCACGGCAGATGTGCACCCAATGGCCGTCTTCTTCCAGCGCGGCGGCGATCGCTTCCAGCGTATCCCGGCGATCGAACTCCGATCCGGCGTCCGCCGGGGCGTCCGGACCCCAGTCGATCTCGTCCTTGATGTTGGCGATCAGCGCGATCCTCCAGGGTGCGGCCTTGCGACCGGTACTCGGAGGCTTCTTGTGAACACGACTACCTTCCATGTATCTCATCGGATTTCCTCCTGGGAAATGGCTGTTTAAAACACTTCGAGAGCTCATCCCTGACCGACGGTGAGGCGATGGCTCTCTGTCGAACACGGACCATTCGGATAGCAGGTTCCCAATCAGGCGAATCCATCGTCGCCTAGCGAGCCCTCCACGTAGTATTCAGATCGGCCAATCGGCTCTTCGAAAGCCCAGTCCAACTCAACCGGTGAAAGGCCCGTGACTTCGAGCATGGTTCCACAGCGAGGGCAATTCACCCGCTGGCCCAGCCAGGGGGCGTGGGCGAGGCTGACCTCGGCGTCACAATCCGGGCAAATGGCGATGCTCATCTGCGAACTCCCGCCGGCTTCCGCCGCTGACATCCGGCGCAAAGCCCTATTATTGATACCGCGCCCTTGCACAAATCGTGTTCACAAGATGTGGCAAAGTTGTGCAAATCGGGCGATTTAGCTAGGAATTCTGTGGAATGCAGGCTCATCAGCCTAAGGCCGATATGAAGGACGGGGCCGGCGAAGTCGGCCCCGTCCTTCATATCGGCCCTCTGCCCCTCCCGTGGGCATTTACACTCGAGGAACGGCGATCAATTCGAGGACGCCGGCGGCGGCTCCGGGAGCGGCTCGTCGGCGATGAACCGGTAGCCCACCCCCTGCACCGTCTCGATGTAGCGAGGTTGATCGGGATTGGGCTCCATCTTGCGCCGCAGGCGACTGACAAGCCCGCGCACGAGGTCGCGCTCACCCTGCCCGGCGTAACCCCAGACCCGCTCCACGATCACATCTATCGGAATCACCTGACCCCGGTTGGTCATCAGCACGAAGAGCAATCGAAACTCGAGTTGTGTCAGCCTGTGCGGCTCCTGACCGGCGACTTCGATGGTCCTGGTGGCTGGATCGAGGGTCACGTCTTGCAGGTCCAACCGGGGCAGAATGAAGGACGGGACTCCCCCTGAGCGTCTGACCAGGGTCTGGACGTAGGCCGCCAGCACACGCCCGGCAACAGGACGATCCAAGATCAGGTCGGCCCCAGCTTGCAGGGCCGCGCAAAGCTCATCTTCGGACGGAGCGTCGACGATCACCAACAACGGCACTCCGGTGACATCGCGCACCCCGGTGACATCCTCAACGAGCCGCGCCTGACTGTCCAGAGAGATCAGGATCACGTCCGCCGGATGTTCGAGCCAATTCGCCAAGACACGTTGAAGATCGCCGCTCGAGGCGACGGCCAGGCCAGCGTGGCGCAAGATGAAGGTGAGGATCTCGCGTTCGTCCGGGTCTTTGGCTACGACGATTGCCTGCATGTCCTCCCACCAAGGTCGGTGGTCCGCCGGCGATTCTACGGCACAGACGTCTCGCCGGCAATGTGGTCCACTCCGGCTACGAGAGTCTCGGACGATTCCGCACGAAACCTACATACCGTGCAGGAGCGGCCGACCCGGCATGTCCTCGGGCAATTTCAGGTGGGCCAGGGCCCGACGAGTGAGATCCGCCGCCAGGCCCTCGGGCGTCTGACCCTCAAGCGAGAGTTGGCCACCAGCCATCGTCCCGTGCCCGCCGGCCGTGCCACGTCCATCCACGATCGTGCGGACAAGTCGCCCGCTCCCGCTGCGGCCACTGCGGCTCCGCGCAGCCAGGATCAGGTTGTCTTTGTACACGCCGATGCTGAGGACCCACCGGACTCCTTCCAGACGCAAGAGCAAGTCGGCGATCTCCGCCGCCAGATCAGGGTAGGTCATCTCGCCGACGTAGGAGACGGCCAGGCTGTCATACAGACGTGTGCTATCGAGCGCCGTCCTGAGAGACTGGAAGTAGGCTGCCGGCACCTGCGCACGCTGTATCTCGGCCAGGGCTTCGGGATCGACCTGGGGGTGAAGGTAGAAATAGGCGTCCGTGTCGGCAGGGCTCGCTCCGCGCCCGAGCCCCATGGTGTCGGTCTCGATCCCGTAGAACAGGGCGGTCGCCAGAGGTGTCGAGAGGTCAAGCCCGGCGGCCCGGAGGTACTCCGTGACCATGGTTGAACCGGCCCCGATCTCCGGTCGGATGTCACTGAAAGCGGCCCGCTGCGTGGCTTCGATGAGCGGATGGTGATCGAGGACAACACGCACACGCGGGAACTCGGATTCGAAGATCAGATTGTTCCCGGCCGCGGGCTGTGTGTCGACGAGGGCAATCACCTTGGCTCGGCGAATGTCGGACGCTGTCAACTTGTGGAACGGCTGGTTGAGGTAGCGCACCAGCGCTCGATTTTCAGCCCGGCCGACGATCCCGCCATAGCCCATATCACACACCCGGCCAGCGTCTGTCAGGAGCACATTCAGTCCGAGCACGCCGGCGATGGCATCCGGGTCGGGGTCGTTATGGGGCAGGATCAATATGGGCTCGCCGCCTGGAAGTGCGGAGAGCAATCGGTCCAGACGCTCTTTTGGATCCAATCCGCAACATCTCCTAGCACCGGGGAGGGCAGCCGGTCTCGGCAACCGAGGCCCGGCATCGCCCGCCGTTTTGGTCCCTTTCCGCCGTCTATCTTAACCTCAAGACCTCGCGCCGCCAAACGAGACTCTTGCCGGCTTGAACGGGTGGGTCGTCCCGCGGCTAAGCCGGAATCTGAGCGGTGCGTGGACTGTCCGCGTGTCTCGCACCTCCTCCAACCCGGCTATCCTCCCAGGATAACCGGGAGGAGGCGACTTGGCTGCCGGGATCGGCAGTCAAATCGCCTTCCACGCAAACAGACGGCGGCCCGACCTGGCCCTCGGGCGGTGAGGTGGGAGGGACTGGCCATTGTGGCCGCCTGCTCTTTGGCTAGAATGAGGTAGTCGTTCCTTGGCCTTCGGGTCAATGTAGCGACCGCCCCCCGGCCTGCCCCCCTCAGGTCTGGGGGCGTTGCCTTTCATTCGCCCGGCTCCCCCCATTTGGTTCGGGGGATTGTGTCCACTTCGAGTCGCTGAGCTAGAAAGTGCCCTGCATACTTTCGGCGTAGCCGGTCAACTCAACATAACCTTGACCGATCACCCGGCCTGTCCCTGAATCCAGGATCTTCACGGCACCTTCCCAGTAGGGAAAGCTCACACGCATCTCTTGATCTTCAAGCCATGGCTCGAGAGTCAAGTCGAGGCCCGCAGCGGGGACGGACACTCGCCAGCGGACCGGGTACACGCCCCCCGTCTCCGGGCTTCGCCAGGTCGAGAGTTTCTCCAGCAGGACATCTGTTGCGGAAAGGCCGTGGGAGGAGCCGTCGACAGCCACAAGCGTCCCCGCTGCCGACGGGTCGATCGATCCGTCCGCGTTGCGGATCTGGAAGAACATCAGATCCCGGCCGTCATCAAGCTGCAGGCTGAACCAATCCCACCCGACAGCCTGGGCGGGGAGCGCGCTCGTGCTCCATTCGTGATCGAACCAGCTCGTCCCGGTAACGGTCTGCTGAGGACCACCCAGGATGATGGAGCCCTGAGTCTCCATGCGTGTGTAGCTCAGGTAATACGAGGCATTCCCTGCCGCACCCCCTTTGAGACTCAGCCCATGGTCCCCATTCAGCGTGATCGGCTTGACTGCGCTCAAGGTCAGATCGAGCTGCATGTCGTCTTGGTTCGCCTGAACATGCACTAAATCGCCCTCGGGGTCGAGAGCATCCACGCGCCACGATTCCAGCCAGACGCTGTAGGGATCGCCTGAGGCTCCCGCCAATTCCGGGGCCCCTCGGCTGAACCGCTCTACGAAAGCGTGCGTCCCGGCGCTGACATCCGTGATGGCGAAATGAGCAAAGTAGATCTGGGTAGTGGCCAGATCAGAGGCGCGCCGCACCTGATCCGGCGAAAGACCTCTGCGGAAGAAGGTGAGCTGGTAGCCGTAATGATGACCGTTCTCATCGTCCAGGTTGCCCGTGTAGTACCACCACTCAGTTTGATAGTCCAGGTGCGGTCCATGGTCGGCGGGAAACGAGAAAGGCCGCGGCTCAAGGGCGCGAGCAAACGCAGGCGTCTCCTTCGGAGTGGCCAGAACCAGCGTTGGCGAAGGGGCTTCGACCGGGGCTGGACCTTGCAACAAGGCAAACACCCCGAAACTGATTCCGATCGCCAGCACCATGATCAACCAGACGAGAGCGCGACGGGTCACCGCTGTCCCTCATCCGATTCGCCGCTAGTCGAGTGCAAGAATCCCAAATCAATCACTCCGCTCTCAGTGCTTCAGCAACAGAGATCCGCATCAGCCGCCACGCCGGGTAGATTCCGGCCACGATCGCCGCCAGGATGGCGAGGATCAACGCCTCGACGAAAATCGAAGGTGTGAGTGCCATACGGATCGTCCACCCGAACGACCGCAGGTTGATGACATAGATCAACACGGTTGCCATGATGACTCCGACCGGCCAGGAGAACACGCCCGCCGTCGCGCCCATCAGCCCCGTCTCCATCAGGATCAGCTTCCACACACCGCCCGGTGTGAGCCCAAGGGCCTGGAATGTCGCCAGCTCTCGGGTTCGCTCGAGCAACAGGGCCATCATGGCGCTCATCACGCCGACGAACGCCACCAGGATCGTCAGCAGTCGGAGCGCGGCCGTGATGGCGAAAGTCCGATCGAAGATCTCCAGCGCTCGGTTTCGTATGGCGCGATTAGCCTGGACCTCCAGACCAGTTCCAGCCAGGGCGGTCCGAATGCGTTCCTCCCCTTGCGCAAGATCTGCGCCTCTCTTGAAGAAGACCCCAAAGGAGGACACACCGGGATCCTCCCACCTGGAAAGGAACACATTCTCGCTCATCAGCACCGTGCCCCGGTCTGTGGCGTAGTCATAGTAGATCGCCTCGACTGGGAACGTCTCCGGCCCGCGATCGGTGATCAGTGTCAGGGACCCACCGTGAGACGGGATGTTGTGTCGATACGCGAACGGCTCGCTCACGATCACTCCCCCGCCGATGACACTGTCCCAAATCTGTCCCGGCCCCCCGCTGGCGAAGCGATACAGACGTGCATCGCGCTGGCGGCGTGCGTCGACTACCGAGAGAAGGACAGTCCCGTATTCGCTCTGAACCTCGACTCCCCGGTAGGTCTCGACCGCCTCAACTCCCGGCAGCGCTTTGAGCTTCTCGGCCAGGTCCGGAGAGAGGTGCCCCACCGGACGCGTCCCCGTCTCGGCCGGCGATGAGACATACACGTCCGCCCGCAATGTCAGATCAAGCCAGTTGACGACTGTTTCACGAAAGCTGGCGATCATCACGGTCACACCAATCGTGACCGAGATGGCAACCATCAGCGCTGCAACCGCCACGCCGGTTCGGCTCAGCGCGGCATCGACCGTGCGCGCGGCGACGCGGCCCAGGGTACCGACGAGGCGATAGAGCGTTGAACCGGCAGGAAGCATCAACCCTCTGATCACGGCCGGAACAGCGAGCGCCAGGCCGAGCAAGATCGCGAACAGCCCGCCAAAGCTCGCCAGGATCGATCGGCCGCTGATCAAGATCACGCCGGTTCCGCCCGCCGCCAGCAAGATACCGGCAAGGGCGATAGGCACCGACAGGGACCGCAGCCGATCCTCAAGGCTGCTGCGGCGCATGACCGTGATCGCCGGTGAACGACCGGCTTCAAGCGCCGGAATCGCGGCCGAGACCAGCCCTGCCAGAACGCCCAGACCCAGGCCCTTCATTGCTCCCGCGGCCGTCAGAGGCGCCTGACTCACGGATAGCACGAAGTAGAAGTCGGTGATCGTCCGCGAGACGAGGCGGACCGCGCCCTGCCCCAACAGCCAACCGAGACCGATGCCAAGCACGGAGCCGGCGGCGGAGACGACGGCGGCTTCGGCCAGGAGAACCAGGACGATCTGACCCTGAGTCACGCCGAGGGCGCGCAGCGTACCCAGAATCTCCCGCCGTTCCACGACGGCGAAGGTCATGGTGTTGTAGATCAAGAACATCCCGACAACGAGCGCCAGCATGCTCAAGGCGGTCAAGTTGAGTTGGAACGCCGCAGCAAGCTGCGATGCAGTTTCGGCTTCCTGGCTGGCCGGTATGAGTTCAGCCCCCGGCGGGAGGAGGGAGGTCAGGCGGGCAGCCTCGGGTGGTGTGAGAATCAGGTCGATGCGTGTGAGGCGGCCGGGCGTGCCGACGATTTCTTGCGCACCGGCGATATCCATCAGAAGCACATCCTCCAACCCGGCAGCCTCCGAAGCGTCGGCGGGAGTGAGGATGCCCAGAACCGTGACTTCGAGAATCCGATCACCGGCTTGAAGCCGGAGCTTGTCCCCAGGCGCCAAGCCAAAGCGGGATGCAAAGGAATCCCCTAAGATGACCATGCCCGGTTGGGTGTAGAAGCGTTCGAACCCCGGAGACCGCGACATCGCCCCCGTCAGGAAACCGCGGAATGGAGCCTCTGCCAACGGGTCCAATCCGAGCAGCGTGACAGGCTGCATACCTTGATCCAGCGCGAGCGCATGCCCCTCGACGACGGGCGCGCTTTTCTCAAATCCCCACTGGGATCTCAATTGGGCGTACAACTCGTCCGGCAGACCGGCCGGCCCGCCTCGAATCTGATATGTGGCGCGGCCGACGACCGACTCGGTGCTGAGCGTGAACGCCCGCTCGGCGCTCGTGTTTGCCAGGTCGATGGAAATGACGACTGATACGCCCAGCGCAACGCCAAGGACCATCAGCGCGGTTTGGGCCGGACGCCGCAGGTGCATCCTCAACCCCATCTTCAACAACATGAAGCCCGGCAGTCGCGTTGAGGGCGCTCTTCGCGCCTCACCCTTGCCGGGTTCGCCTGCGCTATGGATCATGCATCCTCTACGGGGACCAGGCGGCCATCATCAACCGAGAGCATCCGGTCGGCCGTTTCCGCCACGCGGTAGCTGTGCGTGACCAGGATCAGGGTCTTTCCTTCGTCATGGGTCAGTGTTCTGAGCAGCGACAAGACGGCATCGCCGGATGTCCGGTCCAGGCTGCCGGTGGGTTCGTCGGCCAGGATGAACCTCGGATCGCGGATCATGGCGCGCGCGATCGCGACTCTCTGCTGCTCGCCACCGGACAACCTATCGGGAAACTCGCGCTGTCTGTCCGACAGGCCGACTCGATCTAGAAGCATGTCGGCGCGCCGGGCAGCTTCATTGCCGTCCACACCGGCCAACTCGGCCGGGAGCAGCACATTCTCGAAGACTGACAGTGTCGGGATCAAATTGAAGAACTGGAAGACGATGCCGATGTTGTCGCGGCGGAAGACAGTCCTCTGACGAGGCCGGAGGCCGGTAAGCCGCAATTCGTCGACGTAGATCTCGCCCGATGTTGGGGCTTCGATCCCGGCGATCAGATTGAGGAGTGTGGTCTTCCCGCTTCCGCTTCGACCGCGAATTGACACGACTTCGCCGTCTGCAAACGACGCCGTAGCATCCCGCAGGACCAAACGCGGTCGTCCGGCTTCGTCGAACGTTTTCGATACACGCTCAAGGCGTATCACGTCGGGCCAGGGACCATGCAGTTGCTTGCCTCGCGATCTTCATCCTACAAATCACGAGGCGTCAGCAGGTTCGGAATCGCGATCTGCAGTCATCATCCGTCGGGCGGCCGGCGCAACTCATCCACCGGACATGGCCGCCTTCGGGCCAGCCTGGTTGACGCCGGGCGGGACCTCGCGTGCGTAGCCTTCGAAATTCTCGGCAAATCTCTCCGCCAGGCGTCGCGCCTGGGCATCATAAGCCGCAGCATCACTCCAGGTCCGGCGGGGGTCGAGGATCTCATCAGGGACGCCAGGGCAACGCGTCGGGACGGTCAGATTGAACACCGGGTCAAGGCGTGTCGGCACGCTGTCCAGGCTGCCATCCAGAGCTGAGGCGACCATGGCTCGGGTGAATGGTAATCGGATTCGCTTGCCGACACCGTAGGGCCCCCCGCTCCAGCCTGTGTTGAGAAGCCATACGCGGACGTGATGGTCACGAATCTTATCGCCGAGAAGTCGGGCGTAGACGGACGGGGCGAGCGGGAGAAACGGGGCGCTGAAACACGCCGAGAATGTCGCTTGCGGCTCTGAGCCCAGGCCCTTCTCGGTCCCGGCGACCTTGGCCGTGTATCCGGAGAGAAAGTAGTACATCCCTTGCTCAGGTGTGAGACGGCAGACAGGCGGCAGCACCCCGAACGCATCCGCCGTGAGAAGGAAGATATTGCGCGGATGCCCCGCCCGGCCCTCGGGGACGCTGTCCTCGACCGCGCCGATGGGATAGGCGGCACGTGTATTTTCCGTCAGGCTGTCGTTATCGTAGTCCACCCGCCTGGTCATTGCGTCCACAGACACGTTCTCCAACACGGTCCCGAATCGACGGGTCGCCTCCCAGATGATCGGCTCGTCCTCCCGGCTCAGGCGGATGGTCTTGGCGTAGCATCCGCCTTCCAGGTTGAAGATACCGTCGTCTGCCCAACCGTGCTCGTCGTCGCCGATCAAGCGACGGGATCGATCGGAAGACAGGGTCGTCTTGCCCGTGCCAGACAATCCAAAGAACAGGGCGACATCTCCGTCTTTCCCCACGTTGGCCGAGCAGTGCATCGAGAGCACATCCCGTTGCGGCAGGAGGTAGTTCATCACGGTGAAGATCGTCTTCTTGATCTCGCCGGCATAGCTCGTCCCGCCGATGAGCGCCAGGCGGCGATCGAAGTCGATGATGATGCAGGCTTCCGAACGGGTACCGTCCTCTTCTGGGATGGCGTGGAACCTGGGTGCATCCAGGACGGTGAATTGGGGCGTGTGCTCCGCAAGCGCGGACGGCGGCAGACGAACGAAGAGATTGCGGGCGAACAGACTGTGCCAGGCGTACTCGGAGACGATCCGGATCGGCAGGGTGTAGTCAGGGTGCATCCCGGCGGCCGTGTCCTGGACAAACACGTCTCGCCCCTGGAAATAGGCCGTCATCCGTGCCAGCAACCTCTCAAACTTGTCTCGGGGTAGCGGATGATTGATCCTGCCCCACCAGATCTTGTCGTCGTACTCGCCTCCGTTGACGATGAACTTGTCGTTCGGCGAACGTCCTGTGTGATGTCCTGTCCGTACGACAACGGCACCCAGATGCGCCATGACACCCTCTCGGCGCTGCAAGATGCGTTCTACCAGGGCGGGCGAAGGCAACGTCCAGTAGACGACATTCAGGTTGGTCAGGCCGTGCTCTTCTAGCGGGTATGCACTCGGATAGCCCAATACGCTTCCAACTGATCGACCACCGTCTTCCATGCCGCCTCCTTCTACAACCAAGAGCACAAGTGCCGGGCTTCTCGCGCGTCGAGTCTATCACGCCTCATTCCGAGTACCGTTAGGACAGCGTTAAGGCTTGAGGCGGGATCTAGGTGGGGAGTATCCTGGCGAGTTTCAGCCACCTGTCCAACGATGACACACTCGGCGGAATACGCTCTAGAACCGAGCCGGCTCGATTCAGGACTCGGATCCTTTGGCCGACTCCCACAATGCATCCATCTCGTCCAGACGCATCTCACTCAGGGGCCTGCCCGAGCTTCGCGAAGAGGCCTCCAGATGGGCGAAACGCCGTCGGAAGCGGGCATTTGCCTGCCGAAGAGCGGCCTCGGGATCGACTTCTTTCCAGCGAGCGAAGTTCACAACGGAGAAAAGTAAATCGCCCATCTCTGATACGAGAGAGGCCTCGTCCGGCGCGCTCAACGTCTCGTCGAGTTCTTCGAAGACTTTGGCCATCACGCCGTCGATTGCAGGCCAGTCGAACCCCAAGCGAGCAACACGGCCTTGGATCTCTGCCGCCTGCGCCAGAGCCGGGAGGCCGGCCGGTACACCGTCGAGGGCGCCATTGGTCCCGCCCTCGGCCTCGCGTTCGGCCGCCTTGAGCGCCTCCCAGTTGTGCAGCACTTCGTCAACACCCTCGACCTTGACGTCCCCGAAGACGTGGGGATGGCGGCGGATGAGCTTCGCCCGGATGCCCGAGAGCACCTCGGCCATGCCGAACTCGTCGGATTCGATGGCGATCTGGGTCTGCAATACAACCTGCAGCATCAAGTCGCCCAGTTCTTCTTTCAGCAAGGCCATGTCGTCTTCATCGATGGCCTGCAGGGCCTCGTATGTCTCTTCCATCAGGTTTGTTCGGAGACTCTGGTGAGTCTGTTCACGATCCCACGGACAGCCTTCGGGGGCGCGCAAGTGGGCGACGATCTCCTGGAAAGCCGCAAAGCCTGAGGGCTCGCCAAGGTCCGGGACATACAGCGCCGTGAGACTGCCAATCTTGCGCGAATGATCGAGAGCATTCAGGGGAAGGTCCTCAACATCTTCGGCGATCGTGCCGGCATGATGGATGAGCCGGATCGGATGCTCAGGGGGATACTGGTTCATCAAAGTGAGTTTGACGTCAGCCGCCAGCATCCTGGAGTACAGTTGACCGACGAGGGCCGGCGCGTCGGGGTCAAATGAGGGATGGTGTCTGCGCGCCAGGTCGACGGCGTCGGCGATGGACAGTCCATCGAGCGCATCCAGGCCGAGAGCGCGCAAACACGGCTCGACGAAGCTGATCCCGTGCGCGACGTCGAACCGCAGACCGGCTTCTCGCGCTCGCGCCCTCAGGCCGGAAACCGTGGCCTCTCCGACCGTCGGGTCCCCGGGGACGGCATACACGACGCCTGAGGGCTTGCCGGCCTCAGCCAGTACCTGATCGACCATCGCCTCATACACCTCCTCGAAGCTCTGGCCCCCCTCGTACAGATAATCGAAGGAGCGGAGCCTAAGCTGGGCCGGAAGGCTTGATACAACCGGATGCTGACTTGTGCGCAAGAACAGCTCGTCGGTCTCGCTTAACAGCAACCAGGCCTCCCGCGTCAGGAGCGCGGGTTCTCCTGGGCCGAGACCGACAACGGTGATACCAGGTGTCATGATCGGATCTCCATCAGGTAAGTTGATCGCCGAAATCTTACACCACCGACCTTGCTGTGCGTTGATTCGGCAGGTGAGGACATCTCCGCACCCCGCTCAATTCCACAACCAGGTCAGCCGACAAACAGGAGAAGGCGGCAGCGATGCTGCCGCCTTCTCCGGGGGGACTCTTCGCTTGATCCCTTCGGCGGCACAAGGGCCTGCCGACCGGGAGTGCGGTTATCGCTTGGTGTATGTGGGCGCCTTGCGTGCCCGCTTCAGGCCGGGCTTCTTCCGCTCCTTCATCCTCGAATCACGCGTCAACAATCCCTGGCTCCGCATGGCCGGCCTGAGGTTCTCGTCCATCGCCACAAGAGCGCGCGCCAGACCGTGAGCCACCGCGCCAGCCTGGCCGGTGACCCCGCCTCCTTCGACTTTGACCGTGATATCCAGTTTGTTTTCCAGACCGGCGGCCTTGACGGGCGACATGACTGTCTCCAAATCACCCAGGCGAGTGAAATAGTCTCCGGCCGCCTTGTTGTTGACCGTGAACCCACCGGTGCCCGTCATCACTCGCACGCGCGCCGAGCTCGTCTTTCGTCGTCCAACTGCTTCATGATAGCGGACTGCCATCTCGTGTGTCTTCCCTTCCTCTGCGCCTTAGCGCGCCTTCGAACAGGTCTATACAGCTAGGCCAGCGGCTGCGGCTGCTGAGCTTCGTGGGGATGCTCAGCCCCGGCGTAGATCTTGAGCCTCTTCATGAGTTTGCGTCCGTACCGGTTGTGCGGGAGCATTCCCCAGACGGCAGACTGCAGGACGCGCTCCGGAAATCTGGCGAGCTGATCACGCAAAGTGATGCGCTTCAGCCCGCCGGGATAGCCCGAATGTCGGTAATAGACCTTGTCGTCCATCCGATTGCCGGTGACGGTGATCTTCTCGGCGTTGATCACAACGACGAAATCTCCCGTCTCCACGCCCGGAGTGAAGCTCGGCTTGTCTTTACCCATGAGCATCCTGGCGATTCGAGTAGCCAGACGGCCCAGTCTCTGGTCCCGGGCGTCGACCAAGACCCATCGACGCTCAACCTCTCCCGGTTTCGGGTAATACGACTTCTGCACGCTCTGTCTCCCCTGGACCAGCCGGTCCAGTTTCCTTCTTGATCGAGCCAGGGCTCAGTCCTGCCGAGCCGGGCCGAGATCGGCCTCGAACGTCACTCGCTCGAGACACAGCCCACGCGCCGGCGCCAGGCCAAGATGCCAGCGTTGTCCCGGATGCTCGAGGAGTCCGTCGATGACCTCGAGCGACGCTTTCCCTTGCCCCACGGCAACGATCGCGCTGACGATCCGCCGCACCATCCTGAACAGGAATGCGTCGCCTTCGATCCGAAAGGCCAATCCGCCTTCGCCGTCGCTCCAATCGGTCCTGATCACACGACGGACGGTGTTGTCACCCCCACCGGGAGGTGAGCCGAAGGCCCCGAAATCATGCCGACCCACAAGCGCTCCCGACGCCAGCCGCATCCGCTCCATGTCAGGCGCCGGCCAGACCCTCCAGGCCCGGCGATCTCGCAGCGGATCACGAGTCGCCTCGCTGTAGAGCTGGTAGACGTAGCACCGGCTCAGGGCAGCGTAGCGTGGGTGGAACCCATCCCAGACTCGCTCCGTGCTGCGCACAACCAGGTCACTCGGAAGTGCGCTGTTGAGCGCTCGCGTCAGTCTGAGCGGGCCATGCTTCCAGGTCAATCCGAAGGCGATGACCTGACCCCGGGCATGTACCCCGCTATCGGTGCGACCTGCGGCCCTGAGGCTGTTTTCAACCCAGCCCAGGTGACGCAGGGCGTTCTCGAGCTCGCCTTGGACTGTGCGGCGGCCGTTCGATTGGCGTTGGAAGCCCTCGAACTCCGTTCCGTCGTATGCAACGATCGATTTGTAATCTGCCATTCGCGCTCACCCGCCGGCCGGATGCCTCGGATCCGGTCCGCTCGCGGGGGCACGCATCCTTGAGGCTATTCCTCGACCAGCTCCAGGATCACCATCGCGGCCGAGTCTCCCAAGCGCGGCCCCAGCTTGAGCAAGCGAGTGTATCCCCCGGGACGGTCGACGTATCGCGGGGCGATGTCGTCGAAGAGCTTTTTCACCACCTCGGGGTCGTTTAGCCGGGAGCTGGCCAACCTCCGCGCGTGAACCGCTCCGGCATCACCGGCGGCGTTGCCGCGCTTGGCCAGAGTGATCAAACGCTCGGCCGCACCCCGAATCGAATCGGCCTTGGCTCGCGTGGTCCGAACGCGCTCATGCCGGAACAGATCGGTGATCAAGTTCCGTCGAAGAGCCGTCCGATGGGCCGACGAACGGCCGAGTTTGTATCCGGCGATCCGATGTCTCATCGTACCTTACTCCGCCTCCGGGGTCGCGACTTCCTCGGCCGTCTCAAGGTAGCCCTTCTCTCGCAACCGTTCTTTGAGCTCATCCAGGCTCTTCTCGCCGAAGTTGCGGATCGAGAGCATCGCCTCCGGCCCCTTTTCGAGCATGTCGAGGACCTCACCCACGGTTGTGATCCCCGTCCGCTTCAATGAGTTGAATACCCTGACCGACAGATCGAGGTTCTCGATCGGCGTATCGTAGATCTCACCGCCAAGTCGGGGCTGCTCTTCTCGAATAGCGGCCGACATCAGGCTCTCTTCAGTGACGCCGGCGATATCTCGCAGGTAGGTCATCACAATTTGCGCACTGCGACTGAGCGCCTCTTCAGGCTTGACCGTACCATCCGACCAAATCTCCAGGATCAAACGGTCAAAGCTCGTGTCCTGCCCAACCCGGGCCCGCCCGACTTCGTAGTGAATCCGTCGTACGGGGCTGAAGATGGCATCCGTCGGAAGCTCCCCGATCGGAAGCCGGCCGCGCTCGTCGGAAGGTGAGTAGCCCTTCCCACGCTGGACGTTCATCTCGATCTCAAGTCGGGCTCGGTCGTCATCCACAGTAAACAGGTACAGTTCCGGGTTGACGATCTCGACCTCGGCCGGGGCGATGATATCGGCCGCAGTGACGACTCCTTCGCCCTGCACCTCGAGCCGCAGCCGGGACGCGTCCCCCTCGTGCAGGATCATGCGAAGCTGCTTGATGTTGAGCATGACCTGCAGGACGTCCTCTCGGACACCGGCGATGTCGGCGAACTCGTGGGCTACGTCCGAGATCCGGATCGACGTGACAGCCGCGCCTTCGAGTGACGACAACAGGACGCGCCGGAGCGCATTCCCAATCGTGATTCCATAGCCGCTCTCGAGGGGGCCAATGACGAACTTGCCGTAGTTGCGCGCAACCGCTTCCCGCTCGATCTTCGGCATGACGATGCTTGTGGTTACAGCCACTGTCCCCTCCGAGACCTCTGATTCTTGCTTCGTGGCGCCGGCGCCTCAGGACCTACTATGACGTCCCCGGCGCACAATTCCCATCTGCCGGCCGCCCACTGCCCCCAAATCTGCATGGCCGTGGGCGGTGTGACGGACCAAGTCGAACCCGGCCTCAGCGCGAGTAGTACTCGATGATCAACTGCTCGCTGAGGTTGGCGTCGATGTCGGATCGCTCAGGATCGTGGAGAACCTTGCCGGCGAGGCCTTTCACATCCCGGTCCAACCAGCGCGGGACAGTCCGGGTCTCGGCGATCTCCGGAAGTTCCTTGAAGTACGGTCGAGCTCGCGATCCAAGACGCACATCGATTGAATCGCCGGGTCGGACCAACATCGAGGGCACGTCGGTCCGGCGCCCGTTGATGTTGAAGTGGCCATGCGTCACAAGCGTGCGCGCCGCCGCGCGGCTGGGGGCGAACCCCAGTCTGTAGACCACATTGTCCAGTCGCCGTTCGAGCATTTGCAGCAGGTTCTCGCCGGTCAGGCCTCTCCGCTTGAGCGAGGCCCGGTAGTAGCGACGGAACTGGCGCTCCGAAACACCGTACACCCGGCGGGTCTTCTGCTTCTCTCGTAGCTGGCGACTGTAATCCGAAACACGCCGACGACGGAACTGGGCGTCCCGACCGTGTTCGCCCGGCGGGAACCCCCGCCGCTCAAAGGCGCATTTTGGTGTATAGCAGCGCTGACCTTTGAGGAAGAGTTTCTCTCCCTCGCGACGGCACAGCTTGCAGACAGGTCCTGCGTATTTCGCCATAGGCGGTCAATTCCTTCCCGTGATCAAACGCGGCGTTTCTTTGGAGGGCGGCAGCCGTTGTGCGGGACCGGCGTGACATCGCTGATCGAGCGAACACGGATGCCGGAGGCCTGAATGGCCCGGATCGCCGCCTCTCGCCCCGGCCCGGGTCCCTTAACGAAAACATCCACCTCTTGCAGACCCAGTTCCGTGGCGGCGACGATGACATCCTGGGCGGCGACACGGGCGGCGTAGGGTGTGCTCTTGCGTGAGCCCTTGAATCCGGCGGAGCCGGCGCTGCCGGCAACCACCGCGTTGCCCTGTGTGTCGGTGATCGTCACGATTGTGTTGTTGAACGTGGCGTGCACGTGCGCATGACCGTGCGAAATCGTCCGCTTGGTCTTCTTGGAGGCGCGTCGCGCTCCCTTGACTGCTCTTCGTGCCATAGACGTTCCCCTGCCCTCTCCAAATGATGTGAGATGATCGCGACCTCAGCCGCAGGAGGACGGTTCAGCCGCATGGGGGAAGGATGCCCATCCGCCTCCTCCGGGTCGGTCGCGCCACGGTATTACTTCTTCTTTGCTCCGCGTCTTCTGCCGCGACCGGCGACGGTCTTTTTCGGCCCCTTTCGGGTCCTGGCATTGGTGCGGGTCCGTTGGCCTCGCACCGGAAGGGCGCGTCGGTGGCGCAGGCCGCGATAGCAGCCGATGTCGATCAGCCGCTTGATGTTCATCTGGACCTCGCGCCGCAGGTCGCCCTCGACGGTGAGCTTCTGGCCGACGTAGTCGCGCAAGAGCGTGATCTCGTCTTCGGTGAGATCGCGAACGCGCGTGTCGGGGCTCACGCCGGTCTCGGCCAGCGCCCTGCGCGCCGTGCTCGGACCGAGGCCATAGATGTACGTCAACCCAACCTCGATACGCTTGTCGCGCGGAAGATCAATCCCTTCGATACGTGCCATGGACTATCCCTGTCTCTGCTTGTGGCGAGGGTTCTCGCAAATCACATACACCTTGCCGCGGCGCTTCACGATCTTGCACTTCGGACAGCGCTTGCGAACCGAAGACGTCACTTTCATCTTCCTCGTGCTCCTTCATCCTTCACCGGATGTGGAAAGCCGGCAAAGTAACCATTATACCGATCACCCAGCCCTGCGTCCAGAACCGGATCGAGTGCGGTCAGCACCAGCGGCCCGTTCCGGGTCACGGCCACGGTGTGTTCGAAGTGGGCCGTCAGTCGACCGTCCAGCGACGACACCGTCCATTCGTCCTGCATGAGCTGTGTCTCCGGCCGTCCTGCCAGGACCATCGGCTCGAGGGCGATCGTCATCCCTGCTCGGAGCGGCATCCCCGTCCCGGCCCGGCCGTAGTTCGGCACCTGCGGATCTTCGTGCATCGCTCTTCCCACGCCGTGTCCTGTGTACTCCCGGACCACGTTGAAGCCGCCCGCCTCGACATACGCCTGGATCGCCGCTGAGACATCCCCGGTGCGGTGACCGGGATGCATGGCATCGATCCCAATCTTCAACGCCTCGGCGGTGACCTGGATGAGCTTCTCGGCCTCGGCCGAGATTTCGCCAACGCCGACCGTCAGCGCCGAATCACCAACGAAACCCTCAACGGTCGCTCCGCAGTCGATACTGACGACGTCCCCCTCTCTAAGGCGCCGCTTGCCCGGGATACCGTGCACGAGCTCCTGATTGATGCACACCGTCGTCGCCGCCGGATACGGGTACGGCCCCGGATAGCCCAGAAACGTCGGCTCGGCGTCGTGTGCGCGCAGCACGGCAGCCGCGGCTTCGTTCAAGTCAGCCGTCGTCGCGCCCGGTCGCACCACTCCGACTGCCGCCAGCAGCGCCAGGGCATTGATCCGCCCAGCTCGCCGCATGATTTCCAGCTCGCGCTGGCTTTTCAGAACGACGCCCCTGCTCCAATTCATCGGCCGGCCCTCTCCGGAAGCGCCGCCAGCATCTGGCGTGAGACCTCCTCAATTGGCAACCCGCCGTCGATCTCGATGATCCCTCCCCGCGCCCGGTAATGCTCGATCAACGGTGCAGTCTGACGGAGGTAGACGCTGATCCGGTGGGCCACGGTTTCAGCCGAGTCATCCTCACGTTGGTATAGCGGCGAGCCATCGACATCACACACACCCGGCTGCTTGGGCGGGTTGAACATCTGATGATAGACGTGCCCCGCCTCACGGCACATCCACCGCCCGCTCAGGCGCTGGATCAAGATCTCTTCATCGACCTTGATGTAGAGCACCGCCCCCACTCGAGTGCCCTTCTCCGCCAGGATCTTGTCCAACGCTTCGGCCTGGTTGGGCGTGCGCGGGAACCCATCCAGAATGGCTCCGCTCGCGCAATCCGGCCTGGCCAGGCGGTCCCGAATCATGGCGATAGTAATGTCGTCGGGCACGAGCTCACCGCGTGCCAGATAGTCACTGGCCTGCTTGCCCAGATCAGTTTGGGCGGCGAGATTCTCTCGAAAGATGTCGCCGCTCGACACATGCGGAACGCTGAGCGCCTTCGCCAGATACTTGGCCTGCGTCCCTTTTCCCGCGCCCGGGGCGCCCAGCAGTACGACGAACACCGCTTCAGCCGCTTCCATCTCTAATGCACCAGCACCGCCGAGTCGTAACCGCGCAGTTTGAGCTCGGCCTCGATGGAGCGGTAAATGTCACGCACCACTCCGACGACGATCAGCAGTCCGGCGGACGACACCAGCAGCAGCCCCTGGTTCGATCCGGCCAACGGCCAAATCAGCCCCACCAGGAAGGGCATGATGGCCACGATACCCAGGAAGACCGCGCCCGGAAGCGTGATCCGGCGCAGCACACGCGTCAGATAGCGCTGCGTGGGGGCACCTTTGGTCACACCGGGGACCTGGGCCCCGGCCCGCTTCAGATTCTCGCCGTAGTTCTGCTGGGCGAAAAGCACGTCCGTATAGAAGAAGGTGAACCCGACGACCATCAGAAAGTACAGAATCCAATACGTCGAGTTGATGCCTCCGAACGAGTTCTGCAGCCAGACGGCTACGGACTTGACCGTCTCGTTGGCGGAGTTGATGAAGAACTGTGCGATTACCGCCGGGAAGGTCAGGAAGGACTGGGCGAAGATCAAGGGGATCATACCGGCCATGTTGACCATCAACGGCAGCGTGCCCTTGACCGGCATCGACATTCGATTGCCCACTCTCCGACCCGGGTACATCACCGGCACATTCCGACGCCCTTCCTGGACGTAGACGATGACGAAAATCGTGGCGATCGTGATGAAAAGCAGAAACGCGATCAGCCCGACTCGTTGTTGTTGATCCGTCAGCAGCCGGCCGACGTTGAACGGGATCCTGGCGACGATGCCGGCGAAGATGATCAGCGACAAACCCTGGTTACGGATGCCATACTCCGAGATGAGCTCGCCGAGCCAGATGGCGAACATCGTCCCGGCAGTCATGGTGATGATCATCGTCGCCGTCGACAAGTTCGGGCCAAACTGTGTGATCGAGATCGTACCGCCCGAGAACTGACGGAAAAGCTGGATCTGACCGACGGCGTTCAGAGCCGCCATCGGAAGCGAGAGATAGTACGTCCACTTCTCCATCCACTTCTGACCTTCGCGCGGATCTTCCTCCATCCGCCGCTGCAGCGACGGGATGATCGGGACCATCAATTGAAGGATGATCTGGGCGGTGATGTACGGATACACACCCATCGCCAGAACGGAGAAGTTCGACACCGTGCCGCCGGAGAGAAGGTCGAGCAAGTTGAACAACGTCGCCCCGGCTCCCGCCCCGCTCAGCACCTGGGCGATCGCCGCCCGGTCGATCCCGGGGACCGGGACGTGCGCCGCAAGTCGGTAGATGACGAGCAAGCCGACCGTGATGAGCAGCCGGTTTCGGATTTCTTCCGAGACCCACAAGAAGCGCCATACAGATCGTCTCATCGAAGCGCCTTCTTTCCCGTCCCTTCCAGCCTCATGCCTTGATCCGCTCGACTTTCCCGCCGGCAGCTTCGATCTTCGCCTGCGCGCCGCGGCTGATCCGATGGAGCCGAACCGTCAGAGGTACTTTCACTTCTCCGCGCCCCAGCAAGACGATCGGGTTTCCGCTGTCGCCTACGAGACCTGCGCTGCCGAGCGTCTCCGGCGAGATCTCCGCCTCGGCCGCAAACCCTTGCAGATCCTCGAGGTTGATCTCGCTCCACTCCTTGCGGAAGGGGTTGGTGAAGCCGCGTTTGAAAGGCAGCCGGCGGAAGAACGGCAGGTTACCGCCCTGACGATAGAGCTTGCCGCCGGAGCCCGACCGGGCCCCCTCGCCTTTCGTGCCGCGGCCGGCCGTCTTTCCCTGCCCGGCGGCGATCCCGCGCCCGACCCGCTTGCGGGATTTTCGGGCGCCGGCCGGAGGCTTCAAATCATGCAGCTTCATCGCCTGTTCACTCCTCGACCTTGACCAGATGGCTGACCTTTGAAACCATGCCCCGGATGACCGGGGTGTCCATCTGCTCCACCGTCTGGTGCATGCGACGCAAACCAAGTGCACGCACCGTGCGCTTCTGGTCTTCGGCGTACCCAATCGGGCTTCGCACCAATGTGATCTTCAACTTGCCTTGGGCGCGTGACTCAGGCATGCTTCTTTCGCTCCCAAAACGGCCGCAGATGCTCCGGATCCTTGCCCCGATGAGCGGCTTCTTCGCCGACCTTCTTGAGCTCGTTGAGTCCGGTGAGCGTCGCCCGGGCGACATTCAATACATTGGCGCTTCCGAGCGACTTGGTGAGAATGTCCCGAACACCGGCAGCCTCAAGCACCGCACGTACGGCGCCGCCGGCGATGACGCCCGTGCCGGGCGAAGCCGGCTTGAGCAGCACCTGGGCGCCGCCGTAGTGGGCGATCACTTCATGCGGGATCGTTGTTCCCTGCAGAGTGATCGGCTGCATCGCCTTGCGCGCCTTCTCCGTCGCCTTGTGAATGGCATCGGGAACGCCGCGGGCTTTTCCTGTGCCCAGGCCGACGTTGCCTCGATTGTCGCCGACGACGACGGTCACACGGAATGCGAAACGTCTTCCGCCTTTGACGACTTTGGCAACACGGGCGATGTCGATGACTCGTTCGTCCAGGTCTTCCCGGTCTTCGGTTCGGTCTCGAAAGCCTCGTCTCACTTGATCTCTCTCCGCCTTCCGCCTGTAGAATGCATCATCACTCGGCCGGACTGTCTCCCGCGCCCACCGAGGTAGGGGCGGCTAGAACTCCAGGCCGGCTTCTCTTGCCGCTTCGGCCAGCGCACGCACACGACCGTGGTAACGGTAGCCGCCCCGATCGAACACAACCTGCTTGACGCCCTTCTCCGCCGCCCGCCTGGCGATGGCCTCGCCGATGAGTTTGGCCTGCTCCGTCTTGTTCAGCCCGGCCAGCTTGGGCTTGATCTCGGTTTCGAGCGTCGATGCCGAGGCCAGCGTCTTGCCCGACTCATCATCGATGAGTTGCGCATACACCTGGGTCAGGCTGCGGAAGACATTGAGCCGCGGCCGGTCAGGTGTACCGGCGACCTTCTGCCGTACGGATTCGTGGCGCCGCTGGCGCATCACCGTCCTGGTTTTCTTTGCCATGGCTATGTTACCCTGCCGGCCTTCCCGGCCTTGCGTCGAACGTGCTCGCCGGCGTATCGGATGCCTTTGCCTTTGTACGGCTCGGGCGGGCGCACCTTGCGTATATCGGCGGCGACTTGGCCGACGACCTCTTTGTCGTATCCCAAGACCTTGATCTGACGGCCGCGGGTGTCGACATCAAATGTGATGCCCGCCGGCGGGCTGAAGCGCACGGGATGCGAGTAGCCGACGTACAACACCAAATCCTCGCCTTCCTTGTCCGGGCGGTAGCCAACGCCTTCGACCTCGAGCGTCTTCACGAAACCGGTGCTCACGCCGACGACCATGTTGTTCAGCAGCGCCCGCGTCAGGCCATGCAGCGCCCGCATCCGAGGCTCATCGGAAGGCCGGACGACCCGCAGGATCCCTTCCTCGGATACGATTTCCATCTCCGGTCGGAAGGAACGCATCAGCTCGCCCTTGGGGCCTTTGACTCTGACCTCCGGGCCGTCGATTTCCACATTCACCCCGTCCGGGATCTGGATGGGACTTCGACCTACTCTTGACACACTTTCCTCCTGCGACTTCCGACAACACTCCGGCGCGGCCTCAGCCGGCGATCCAGCTCGCCTACCAGACCTGGCACAGCACCTCGCCGCCGACGCCCAATTGACGGGCGCGTAATCCGGTCATCACACCCTTCTGGGTCGACAGGATGGCAACTCCGATGCCCGACCGCACCCAGGGGATTTCCCGCTTGCCGGTGTAGATCCGCCGGCCCGGACGACTGATGCGTTCGAGGCCGGTAATCACCGGGCGCCGCGAACGTCGCACGCCAACGTACTTCAGCTTCATGCGCAGCACGCGCCCGGGTTTGCCGTCGACAGAGGACTCCTCGAAGCCCTCGATGAAGCCTTCTTCCTCGAGTATCCGGGCGATAGCGACCTTGATCTTGGAGCTCGGCACCGATACAAGCTGGTGGCCGGCCATCAGGCCGTTGCGGATGCGGGTGAGCATGTCTGCGATGGGGTCGGAAACGGTCATCGATTCAACTCCACTTTCGTTTACCAGGACGCCTTGGCCACGCCCGGGATCTTGCCTTCGAGGGCCAGTTCCCTGAAGCAAATGCGGCACAACTGGAAGCGGCGGATATAGCCGCGCGGCCGGCCGCAAATGCGGCATCGGTTTCGCACGCGCACCGCGTATTTCCGCCTGGTCTCGCGAATCGGCATGCATGTCTTAGACATTCGGTTCACTTCTCCTGAACGGCATCCCCAGCAACTGCAACAATCGGCGACCCTGCTCGTCGTCCGGTGCGGTCGTGATGATCGAGACTTCGAAGCCACGGATCTTGTCGATCTTGTCGTACTCGATCTCGGGGAAGATCAGTTGCTCGCGTATTCCGAGAGTGTAGTTCCCTCGGCCGTCGAAACTGTTCGGCGATACCCCGCGAAAGTCGCGCGTACGCGGCAGAGCGACATTGACCAGTCGATCGAAGAAAGACCACATCTTCTCGCCGCGCAGCGTCACCTTCAATCCGATCGAGCGCCCCTGACGCAGCTTGAAGTTGGCAATGCTCTTGCGCGCCTTGGTCACCACGGGCTTCTGGCCTGTTATCGTGGCGACGTCTTCAAGGGCCGCATCAAGCGCCTTGGCGTTATCCAACGCCTCGCCCACCCCGACATTGACCACGATCTTCTCGATCTTGGGAACCTGCATCGGGTTGTCAAGACCGAAGTCCTTCATCAGGGTCGGCACAAAATCGGTCCGGTATCGCTCTTTCAGGTAATGGCTCATTCTTCTTCTCGCTCCGCAGTGGCCACAGGGGCGCCCCGCCCCGGGTTCACAGGTCGATCACCGACTCGCAGCGCTTGCACACGCGCTGAGGCTTGCCTTCATCATCCCGGTGCATCGAAACCCTTGCCGGTTCGCCGCACTTGGGGCAGACCAGCATGACCTTGGAGACATCCAGCGCGCCTTCGAACTGAATGATGCCCGGAGACATCGTCCTGCCGGCGGCCTGTACCTGACGCTGATGCTTCTTGCGCACATTCGCACCCTGGACGATGACCTTGGATTCGGAAGGGAAAACGCGCAGCACTTCGGCCCGCAAGCCTCGGTCGCGGCCGCTGATCACCTCAACTGTGTCGCCCTTCTTTATTCTCACGCCTGCTGCCTCCTGCTCTGCCGGCCGACGCTTTGACGTCGCGGCCCCGGGACGAATCCGTCAGATAACCTCGGGGGCCAGAGAAACGATCTTGGTGAAACCCTTCTCACGCAGCTCGCGAGCTACCGGACCGAAAATCCGCGTTCCCCTGGGGTTCACGCCGTCGGTGTCCAGGATCACGACCGCATTGTCGTCGAAACGGATATACGATCCATCTTCCCGGCGGGTTTCCTTCGCCGTCCGGACGATGACCGCCTTGACCAGGTCACTCTTCTTGACGCCGCTGTGCGGTGTGGCCGATTTCACGGTCCCCGTGATCACATCGCCCAGACGGCCGTAGCGACGCCTTGATCCACCCATGACGCGAATGACGAGCAATTCTCGGCCGCCGGTGTTGTCGGCGACTTTGACCCGACTCTCTTGCTGGATCATTCTTCCGCCTCGGGCAGGGCGTCGTCGACCAGTTCCTGCGTGCTGGCCGCCACCTCTTCTTCCGTCGCCCGGCTCAAGACGCTTTCCACGCTCCAGCGCTTCATCTTCGAGATCGGACGGCTCTCAACGATCACCACCTGATCTCCCGGTCGGCAACCGATCTCATCGTGGACCAGATACTGCCGACTCTTGCGGATGATCTTCTGGTAAAGCGGATGCCGGTAGCTCTGGTCAACCTGCACCCGGATCGTCTTCTCCATTTTCGCCTGCTTCACTTCGCCCATCAGCCGGCGTCGTTTGTTTCTCATGCTTCACCACCCTCGGACTCTGCAATAAGCTGCGCTTCGCGCAGGATGGTCGCCAGCAGGGCGATCTCACGTCTGGCCAGCTTCAAGCGGGAATGATCGGTCAGCTGCCCGGTGGCGAATTGGAAACGCAGCTTGAAATACGCCTCACGCGCGTCGGCGAGGCGAGCCTGCAGCTCGGTCGTTGAGAGGGCGCGGATCTCGGATGCCTTCATGGGCTACTCGCCTCCAACCAGGTCGACCCGTTCGGTGAACTTGGTCTTGATCGCCAGCTTGTGAGACGCCAGCCGCATAGCTTCCCGCGCCGCGTCTTCCGTGAGGCCGGAGATCTCGAACAGGATGCGACCCGGCTTGACCACCGCTACCCAGTGATCCACGGATCCCTTGCCCTTGCCCATGCGGGTCTCGGCCGGCTTCTGCGTGACCGGTTTGTCCGGGAAGATACGGATCCACACCTTGCCGCGGCGCCGCATGTATCGAACCAACGAGCGGCGGGCGGCCTCGATCTGACGGGCGGTGACCCAGCCCGGCTCGAGAGCTTGCAGCCCGTACTCACCGAAGGTGACTTCAACGCCGCGCGATGCCCGCCCACGCATCCGGCCGCGCATCTGCTTGAGCCTTCCGGGCATGACCCGCTTCGGCATCAACATGGTTTCACCTCGCCTGCTCCGCCCTCATTCCAGGCGGCCTCACTCGCTGACATAGACGTCCATAGCTTCCGGCTTCTCGCCGGCCTCTTCAACGGTGTCACCGCGGTAGATCCACACCTTGACGCCGATACGGCCGTAGGTCGTGAGTGCTTCCGATCGGGCGAAATCGATGTCGGCGCGCAACGTCTGAGCCGGCACGCGACCCTCGCGCATCCACTCGCGCCGGGCCATCTCAACCCCGGCCAGACGGCCGGAGGACATGACCTTGATGCCCTTGGCCCCCTGGCGCATCGCCTGTCCGACAGCCCGCTGCATCGCCCGGCGGTGACTGATCCGGCGCTCCAGTTGGCTGGCGATGTTATCCGCCACCAATCGCGCATCCAGATCGGGGTCCTTGATCTCGGCGATGTCGAGCTTGACCTTGGTTCCGGTCAGGGCCTCGACTTGGCGCCTCATCTCCTTGACATTGGCGCCCTTGCGACCGATCACAATCCCCGGCTTGGAGGTGTGTACGGTGACGTGCACGTTGTTGGGGAATCGCTCGATGTCGACCCGAGAAATGCCCGCCCGCGGCGCCACTTTGTGCACCAGATTGCGTATGGCGAAGTCTTCATGCAATTGATCGGCGTATTTCTCCGGGCCGCAGAACCAGCGCGATTCCCAGGCCTTGTTGATCTTCAGGCGAAAGCCGATCGGATGGACTTTGCGACCCATACGTTCTCCTTTCGAAGAAACCTAGCCGGCCACTTGCTCACGTTCACGCAAGATGACCGTCACGTGCGATGATCGCCGCAAGAGCGGCTTGAACCGGCCGCGCGCCCCGAACCGCCGCCAGCGGCGGGTCGGGCCATCGTCGGCGAATATCCGGTCGACGAAGAGCTCGTCGCGACTCAGGCCGTAGTTCTCCTCGGCGTTGGCGATGGCCGATCGCAAGACCTTGGCGATCGGGCGCGCCGCCGCGTTGGGGGTGAACTTGAGAAGCTCCAGCGCCTCGTTGGCCTGACGGCCCCGAATCAGATCGGCCACCAGCCGCATCTTCTGCGGCGACATCGGAATGAACCGGCCCGTGGCCCGAACGTCATGCCCCTCGGTCATGGTGTCTTGATCCGAGTCGTCCGATCCCGGCCGACGTGCCCACGAAACGTCCGGGTCGGGGCGAATTCCCCGAGCTTGTGGCCGACCATATTCTCAGTGATGTAGATCGGCACATGTCGCCGGCCATCGTGCACGGCGATCGTGTGGCCGACCATCTGCGGAAAGATCGTGCTCGCCCGACTCCAGGTGCGGATGACTTTCTTATCCCCGCGCTGGTTCATCTCTTCGACCTTCTTCAAAAGCTTGGGGCTGATGAACGGCCCTTTCTTGAGTGATCGCGACATTTCCGCCTCCGACCTTTAACCTGCGCCTGCGATCGCCGACATCACCGGCGACGCTTCGACCGACGTCGGATGATGTATTGACTCGTGCGCTTGTTGCGACGGGTCTTGTATCCCAACGTTGGCTTGCCCCACGGGCTCTTCGGCCCCGGCATGCCGATCGGCTGCCGCCCTTCGCCGCCACCGTGAGGATGGTCGCGCGGGCTCATCGCCGATCCACGAACCGTCGGCCGGATCCCCAGGTGGCGTTTCCGGCCGGCCTTGCCCAGTTTGATATTCCCATGATCGGGGTTCCCGACCTCGCCGATCGTGGCGTAACACGATTGGCGGATCAGTCGGACTTCACCCGACGGCAGGCGCACGGCGGCGTGAGCGCCTTCTTTGCCCAGGAGCTGCGCCGATACGCCGGCCGACCGGACCAGCTGCCCGCCACGACCTTCCTTGAGCTCGATGTTGTGCACCAGCGTGCCCAGAGGGATATTCGCCAAAGGCAGACAGTTGCCCGGACGGATCTCGACTTCCGACCCGGCCATGACCTTGTCTCCCACCTGAAGGCCGAGCGGGGCAATGATGTATCGCTTCTCACCGTCGGCGTAATGGACCAACGCCAGTCTGGCCGAGCGATTGGGATCGTATTCAATCGCCGCAACGGTCGCCGGAATGCCGCGCTTGTCCCGCCGGAAATCCACCAGGCGAATGTGACGACGATGCCCGCCCCCACGGTGCCGAACGGTCACCCGTCCGTACATATTTCGACCGCCGCTGCCGCGTCGCGGCACGAGCAACGAGCGTTCGGGCTTGCCCTTGGTGACCTCTTCGAAGGTCGCCCCCGTCATGCCGCGTCGACCGGGTGAGGTCGGTTTGTATTTCTTGACCGCCATCACTTCACCCCTTCAAAGACGTCAATCGTTTGGCCTGGCGCCAGAGTCACGATCGCCTTCTTCATGCTCGAGCGTCGCACCAAGAGGCGGCGGCTGCGCGCCCGGCGTGTGCGTTTGGGAGGGACGTTGAGCACATTGACGCGCATGACGCTCACGTCGAACAAAGCCTCGACCGCCTCTTTGATCTGAGCCTTGGTCGCCTTCTTATGAACCTCGAACGCATACTGGTTCAGATCACCGCTCTGGTAGCTCGACTTCTCGGTGACGATCGGGCGGCGGAGGACGTCGTAAACGGTGATCATTGCGTGCCTCCGTTGGCGCCGAGATACGACTGGATCGTGTCGAGCGCCCCCAGCGGCAAGATCAAGCGCTCGAAACCCATCAAATCGCGCACATTCAGGTAGCGGGCGTTGAGGAGCTTCGCCTGGGGGATGTTCCTGGCTGAAAGCTCGAGCACGGCATCGGTTTCCGCCATCAGGATCAGCACCGTCGCCGGACCGACCAGGGCATTCAGCGCGTCCGTCAGGACCTTGGTCTTGGGAGCTTCCATACTGAGCGCCTCGACCACGACGATCTCGGATTGAGCGGCCTTGGCCGACAGGGCCGATCGCAACGCTGCACGGCGCATCTTGCGCGGCATGCGCAGGCTGTAGTCGCGCGGGCGAGGCGTGTGGATCTTGCCGCCACCGACCCACTGAGCCGCTCGGATCGAACCCTGTCGCGCCCGACCGGTGCCCTTCTGCCGCCACGGCTTGCGCCCTCCGCCGGAGACCTCCCCGCGGGTCTTGGTCTTATGGGTGCCCAACCGGGCATTGGCCTGCTGCCGGACAAGAGCCTGATGCATCAGGTCGGTCTTGATCGGGGCTTCGAAGATGGCGGCCGGCAGTTCGGCCGTCGACACCTTCTCGCCCTGCATGTTCAGCACGTCAACCTTCATCGTATCCTTGCTCCGCTCCCCGGAGGGATTGGTTGTTTTGGGTTTGTTTTTCTGGGGCCCCGGCCAACAAAAACAAAAAAACCAAACATTAAGGCCCGGGGTGTTTATACCGCCCAAAACACCCCCGCCGGG
>CAZGRL010000034.1:0-1355 GCA_964528155.1 uncultured Anaerolineaceae bacterium | reverse complement strand
CCCACCCCCACCACCCCCTCGCCCGCCGCCGCCCCGCGCCCGCGGGGGTTTGTTGTGGTTGGGGGCGGGCGCCCCCCCCCCCCCCCACAACAAACCCAAAACAACCATGCTTTCTGCCAGGCGTTTGATATCCCGCCGAATACACCCTCGCTGGGCCTACTGCTTACGCGCTTCTTTAATAAGGACGATCGATCCGCGCCCGCCCGGGACGCTTCCACATACACCCAACAGGTTTCTCTCCCCGTCCACCAGGCCGACGCGCAGGTTCCCGACGGTGGTCCTGGCCGAGCCCATGTGACCCGGCCCGCGAGAGCCCTTGAACACCCGGCCAGGGGTCGAGGTCGACCCGTGCGATCCGGGCGCCCGTTGCCGATCGGACTGCCCGTGGGTCTTTGGCCCGCCCCGAAATCCGTAGCGTTTGACCCCGCCCTGAAACCCCTTGCCCTTGCTCGTGCCGATAATGTCGACATGATCACCGACGGCGAAGACGTCCACCGTGACACGGTCACCCGGCTTCATTTCTTCCGGCCCGGACACGCGAAACTCGCGCAGGAACCGTAGTGGGGGAAGATCGTGCCGCTTGAGGTGGCCCAGCTGTCCGCCGGTCAGACGTCTTGGCTTGATCTCGCCGAAACCCAATTGAACGGAGGCGTATCCGTCGGACTGCGGCTGGCGGATCTGGGTGACAAAGCAAGGCCCAGCTTCGATAAGCGTGACCGGAAGCGCCGCTCCGGTGTCGTCGAAGATCTGGGTCATCCCGACTTTCCTGCCAATGAGCCCCTTCATCGATTGTCTCCTGCTCAGATTTGCCTTGGGACTGTCAGCCAGGGCCAGGCTGCATCATCCCCGATCGCAGGCCAGTTAGTCGACGACTGGCGGAGCGCTTAAGTGTCGGTCCGCCCGGACGCCGGCTCTTCGCCTGCTGCTCCGGCTGTCAGCCATCAGCTGTCAGCTGCCGACAGCTGTCCGCTGAGTGCTGACAGCTATATTTTGATTTCGATATCGACACCGGCTGGCAGATTGAGCCGCATCAAAGTGTCGATCGTCTTCGTGTCAGGCTCGAGCACATCGATCAAACGCTTGTGGGTCCGAATCTCGAAATGCTCGTGTGAATCCTTATCGATGAATGTGGAACGGCGGACGGTGAACCGCTCGATGCGGGTCGGCAGAGGCACGGGACCGACGACCTTGGCTCCCGTCCGCTCGGCCGTCTCCACGATCCGCTGCGCCGATTGATCGAGCACTCGATGATCGTACGCCCTGAGCCTGATACGAATCCTCTGTTTGGCCATACCCGAGCTACTCCAGGATGTCTGTGATGACGCCTGCGCCGACGGTCAACCCGCCCTCGCGTA